>NZ_JBLIXL010000029.1:0-39772 GCF_047525455.1 Marinomonas phycocola | reverse complement strand
AATCAAGGTAATAGAAACTTGGGGGGAGGATGTAAACATGAGAGATGACTCCTTGAGGAAAAGAAATCATCACTTTATGTGAATCGAAATTTGATTGTTATGTGTGGTTTGCTGGACGCTTACGATAGGGGTTCACCGCACTACCGCCTATCGGGAGCTGAAACGAAATCGGGCCGAAAACCAAGATTACCATTTCGAATTCGCTCAACAGCAAGTGGTATGCTGAAAACGTCGTTTTGCAAAACGTACTGTACCCGAATTGACGATTCATTATGTTTTGTTTGGATAATCGATTGAATGGAGCCCAGAGTAAATTAGCGTTATCGATTGATGATAGACCAGAGATTATTGAGACTCGTGAGCGCTTAGGAGACTGGGAAGCGGATACGGTTTTTAGGCAAACAAGGCTCTGGCGTATTGGTTACGTTAGCAGAACGAAAATCTGGGTTATACCTTGTAAAACGAGTTGATAGTAAGCTGGCTGACGTGGTGAAAGAGGCCATTATTGAAATGCTTACACCGTATAGAAAACATGTCCATACGATCATGTTTGATAATTGTGGCGAGTTTGTAGAACATCAAAAGAGTGCTAAGGCGCTAGAAGCGGATATGTATTTTGCTCATCCTTATTCATCATGGGAGAGAGGGTTAAACGAGAATTCCAATGGCTTGTTGAGACAATACATTCCTAAAGGAACCGATATGCAAACCATTAGTAACGAGTATGTTGCTCAACTAGCACGAAGATTAAACCTAAGACCAAGAAAATGTCTAGGGTATAAGCAGCCTGAAGTCATTTTTAATGAGTTAAGTCAGGCTCATAGGAGGGTGTCGCACTTGAGAGTTGAATTCGCGCATTGGTTCGGATGATGAACTTGGCTCAAGCTCAACACAGTGTTCATGGTGTGTTTCATAAAGGTTATGATGAATTGCATATTGAGGCATCTGCTGAACTAGGGGACCGTTCTGTATTGGCTTTTCGAGGGGGAAATGGTGAAGCGGAAATTAATCCAGAAAGAGACGTTGAATTAGGCGTGGCCCAAGACGGTGAGGTTCGCTGGGAGCATTGGCCAAGAGCGACACTTAAATATTGCAGACAAAAGAACCGCTTGAAATTTGATAGAATGAAGTTACATTGGCTTGGTGTCCAACATGATGAATTTGGAGGGCTTGCAATGCTAGGGACAATGGCAAGTGTTCTTCGACTGGTAACGAAAAAAAGCAGAGAGGAATGTATTCACGTCGCAGAACTTTATTGGTATGGCCGCCATAAAAAATGTTTGAACTCAAAAAAGCGCACAATATCTATAGAAAAGCACGAGCTATACTTTGTATAAAATATGAGAGGCTAGAAAGCGAAATTGATTTACACGCCGCTTAGGGGGGAATAAATCAATTTCCTTTTGAACGCTTTAATCCATTGATGAATCAGTTGATGGTTGTGTTTTTCTTTGTGCTAGGCAATAAAGAGTTAGCTCTATTGCGGCAAACAGTATTAATGAATAACCAAGTAACTCAGTGCCTTCTTCAACAATATTTTTAACCCGACGTAGATGAACGTACTCATCACCTAAAACACTTTGCCAAAATGATCCCCTTCCCATAAGTCGTGAAAAAACCAAAGTAACGACCAATCCACACATTAACAAGCCGTTGCTTGAAAGCTGTGAAAAATGAATGGCTGCTTGGCTAATCGATGTACGCCTTTTCCATAAATAGGTACCCATAAGTAGAATAATAATAGACACAATAGTTTGCCACGCACCATCAAAAACAAATTTATCTAAATAGGCGTCAGATTCTCTAACAAACATCATTAACATAAGTGCAAATAAAGAAAGACTTATTGGTTTTAAGTTTTGCTTTAAATAAAAAGCATACAAAAATAAAAAGGCACTGATAAGTACAAACAGGGTTTGTAAAGCCTCGGTTAATGAGTGTTCACTGTATTCACTTTCAATACCTCGATTAAAACCTTCTAAAGAGATTGCGTGAGCGAGAAAAAAAGTAAAAAACACATAAAAAATAAACTTAAATGCAATAAACCACATAACTATGTCCAATAAAACAGTTGTGTATATTGTCCTACAATTAATTGAGTAAATCGTGGTTGTAAGACAAAAATCTTTTTATTTTCATTTTTTTAGGAGAAATGTGTAAAAATGTATAATTCTTTTATTGTTTTTTCCTCAATGTATTTCTTTTTTCGTTAACGGTGAGAGGCCAAGCATGGGTAGGAAGGGTTTTATTTAAGAGTCATTGGGTTGTAATATAAACCACTGATGATTTAAGGAATATCTGTGTGTCGACTATTGTTATTGATCAATCTGTGTTGCGGTGTGTTGGTGTTGTTTTGGCTGGCGGTCAAGCGACTAGAATGCAGGGGAAAAATAAAGCTCTACAGCAGTATAAAGGACAGCCCTTGTATCGTTATGTTTTTGACGCTATGCAAGAAGTGGGCTTATCTTTAAAAATGAATGTGAATTCTGATCAAGAAAGATTTATGGAGAAAGGCGTGGATGTTTTTCCTGATGATAAACGCTTTAACTCTTGCGGGCCTTTATCTGGGGTTGCAACAGGGTTAAGTTTGTATAAAGAGAAATATACGCATGTGGTTTTTTCTCCTTGTGATACACCGCTGGTTCCTAGTAGTGTGTTTGCATTGTTAGTCGAAAAATCTAAGAGTCGACCTCAAAGTGCCTTTTATATTGAGACCTCCTCTGGTGCTCAACCTTTGCATGCTGTACTGCCTATTGCAGTGCTTGATCAATTGATTACGTTTCTTAACGGCAAGCAGTACAGGGTCATGGCGTTTTATAAGGCGATAGGAGCCGAATCAATTTATTGGAATGACGAAACATTATTTAAGAATATCAACTATTTAAAAGAGCTTGTTTAAATTGATTACTGGATGCTTTTGATTTCAAGCAAATAGGACTCTTTTTTTTCTACGTATTTCATTTTCACCAGTAAATAGTCGTATTCTGGGGCAAAGTAAAAAACCGACTCTCGGTCGTTATTCTGGTTATCAGTACGAACTACTTTGACTGTATCTAAATCACCGAGTCGTGTTTTTACTTTCTGTTTACCAATACGAGCAAACGTCCAATATTTTAATCGACCACCATCAGCGATCTCATAATTTAATTCTTTTCTATTTGCTTTAAGATCTTGTCTTAGCTGAAGCTGAATGCCTAATTTATCAATGGTGTTCTCATGTATGTCCATTTTCCACGGCTTATTTTTAATATCATTCTCAACCTGCATTTTATTCCAATCGAAAGTGAGCTTCGCTTCGCGTTTTTTTCCTAGGAGTTGGCTTTTGTAATAGTAGTTCGCTGGGCGTATTTGATTATTTTTAAGTTGAAATGTTACGTTCTCTGTTAGGGATGCAAAGAAAGTAGAAGCTTTAAATTCAAAAAACCAATGAGAATCTTCCTTGGTAAGCGTTTGTGTGCCTTCGACTTCAAAGTTAACGCCTTTTTTCCATACTGTACTGTACGTTGCTTTATATGGAAAAAATAAATTATTGGTTTGGGGTGCTGTATCGAACGCAGAGATAGCAGGTTGACAAAATACCCCTAATATTGAAATCAATAATATGAGTGTTGTACGCATACTATCTCCTTAAATTAGTTTAAATCTTGGTGATACCGTATTCCAGTTTCAGGTAACAACTCAGAATCGAGCATAACCTTTCCTGATGCATAGGCAAGTCTTTTTTCAGAAATCCACTTTATTGCTAAAGGGTATATTGTGTGTTCTAGAGTGTGAATTTTTTTAGACAAAGAATCCGCAGTATCATTTTCTGCAATTTCAGTAGCAGCTTGAATGATAACAGCGCCAGCATCAAGCTCTGCACTGACAAAATGAACGCTAACGCCGTGCTCATTTTCGTTTGCGTCAATGGCTCTTTGATGAGTATTCAAACCTTTATACTTAGGCAAGAGGGAAGGGTGTATGTTCAACATTTTGCCATCGTAATGACGTGTAAAACCTTCTGTTAAGATGCGCATAAAGCCTGCTAGTACAACGAGATCAGGTTGATGTTGGTCAATGGCTTTTTGTAGTTCAGAATCAAATTCTTCGCGTGTCGAAAAATCTTTATGATTAATAAACTTAGTCGGAACATTTGCTTGCACCGCGCGTGCTAAGCCAAACGCGTCTGCTTTGTTACTGATAACGGCTTTGATAGTAATATCGAGCTTTCCCTTCAAGCTTTGATCAATCAAAGCTTGAAGGTTGCTGCCGCTGCCAGAAATTAAGACAACAACAGATAGGCTCATGCACTGGCCTCTAAATCAGAAATATACACTTCTTGATTGGTTGTGCGAGGGCGAATGTCACCGATAATCCAAGCATTTTCATTCTCAGATTTTAAAATCTCTAATGCTCGTTCCGCTTTTTCTGCATCAATACAAAGCACCATGCCTACGCCACAGTTTAAAACACGATACATCTCTTCTTGTTCTACATTACCTTGTTCCTGTAGCCAGTTGAATACTTCTGGACGTGTCCACGATTTGGCATCAATGTAAGCCGCTGCATCTTCAGGAAGCACTCTAGGAATGTTCTCTAATAACCCGCCGCCAGTGATATGGGCAAGTGCGTTAACATCTATTTCTTCCATCAATTTTAAAATGGATTTAACGTAGATGCGAGTTGGTTCCATTAATGCATTTTGCAATGTAGTTCCTGCAATTTCTTGAGATAAGTCTGCTTCTGATACCTCAATAATTTTACGGATTAAAGAGTAACCATTTGAATGCGGGCCTGATGAACCTAATGCAATTAAAACATCGCCTGATTTTACGTTAGTACCGTCAATGATTTTTTCTTCTTCAACTACGCCAACACAGAACCCAGCTAAATCGTAATCGCCATCATGGTACATACCTGGCATTTCAGCCGTCTCCCCGCCGACTAGAGCACATCCAGCTTGTAGGCAGCCCTCACCAATACCTGTGACGACGTTGGCGGCTACATCTATATCAAGTTTCCCAGTGGCATAATAATCAAGGAATAGTAATGGCTCAGCGCCTGCAACGACCAGATCGTTGACGCACATGGCGACTAAATCAATGCCAATAGTGTCGTGCTTGTTGATATCCATTGCTAAGCGCAATTTTGTACCAACGCCATCTGTACCAGAAACAAGAATGGGTTTTTTATATTTAGTTGGAAGGCGAGTTAACGCGCCAAAGCCTCCTAAACCCCCCATCACTTCTGGACGACGAGTTTTTTTACTGACATCTTTAATTCGCTCTACTAATTGATTGCCAGCGTTAATATCAACGCCTGCGTCTTTATAACTAATCGATGGTTTATCCGATTTGGTCATTGCCTATGCCTTATCATGATGTGGGAATTTAGGGGCACATTTTAACATAGAGTTTCAATAGGGCTATGGTTCTTTAGGCGTAACACAGTAGAATATGCAAATATTTAAAGGGAGAGCTATGAAAAGTCGTATTTTAATCCTCATATTATTGTTTTTTTGGGTTCCTGTCGGGTTAGCTGATACTGTTACAGGCTTGTATCGGTCAGAAATTATTTTGCCGAGCAGTTTGAATGAACGTCAACTTTTAGGCGCTGCATTTAAACAAGCTGCAAAAAATGTATTAATCAAAGTTTCTGGTCGGCCAGATTTAATCGAATCAAGAGTAAAAGACAGTAGCTTGCAAGATTCTGCGAACTGGGTTGCCCAGCATTCGGTTTTAGCATCGGATGAGCTTATTCGTTTTAATGAAGAGTTAGTGGAAACGAAAAAGGTTGTTGTTACTTTTTATGAGCAGTCTATAAATCTTTTCTTAATCGATAGAAATATTGCTATTTGGGGAGGGAATCGACCGTCTATTTTGTTGTGGTTAATTGAAGAGAATGGTTTACATCGATCATTGTCTGGAGTGAATAAGCCATCACCTTTGCTTGCTGCGATAGCTAATCAATCTACAGTTAGCGGTTTGCCTATTTATGCCCCTATTTTAGATGAGGTTGATAAAAATGCGCTCTCTCCATCGGAGCTTTGGGGGTTTTTTGAGGGCGAGATCAATAATGCAAGCGAGCGTTATCAAACGGATCTTATCAGTGCGGTAAGGGTGAGTCGTCAGCAAGGCCAGTTTATTGTTGATTTAAGAGTCTATTTTCCTTTAGATGAGGTTGTTCCTTTGCGTTTTACTACTAATAACGAAAGTGAAATAGCCATTACAGTAAACCACTTGTTGTCCCAACTGTTGTCGGAGCGTTACGCTGCGGTAAGAGATGTGAATGAAGAGTTTAGTATTAAAATGCGTTTGATTGGTTTAGATGGTTATAATACATTGCAGAAAGTTCAGGACTATTTGGACTCGATAACATTAATTAGAAGCTGGAGTTTGTCTTCGTTAAATGATGAAGAAGGAATTTTTATTATTCAGTCTGATGGTGGTATAAAAAAATTACGTGATTCCATTTCTCTTGATTCAATATTACGCGAAAACAAATTGAATGCGTTGGACCCGAGTGCCAATATCCCATTGTCTTATGAATATAACGGAAGGTAATAATGAGTTCTGATGTGAATGAAGTGATACAGGAAGTTGATTTTTTTCAGCGCCCTAAAGATGAGCAAGCCGATTTTTTATCCATGACATGGTGTAATGGGTGTGAATTAATGGATTTGGGGATGATTGATCCGCAAGAGTACCAATCGGAATCACGTCATTGGATAGAAGGTAAATGCCAAGTATGTTCAGCGGTTGTGATTACTGAAATTCAAGAAGAAGATGAATAATATCAATACCGTAAGAAAAGATTGAGTAGTATTCGGTTGGTTTTTTAATGAAAGTAAAGCCCTCAATAGTTTGGTTATTGAGGGCTTTTTTTTGCCCTGATTATTTGGCTGGGTAATCTCTTTCTTGTGGGCCTACATACAATTGGCGAGGGCGGCCGATTTTATAAGGGCTACTGATCATTTCGTTCCAGTGAGATATCCAACCGATTGTTCTAGACATGGCAAAGATAACTGTAAACATACTTGTTGGTATGCCGATTGCTTTCATTATGATGCCAGAATAGAAGTCAACATTAGGATAAAGTTTTCTTTCGATGAAATAAGGATCTTCTAATGCAATCTGCTCCAAGCGTTTTGCGATTTTCAAAAGAGGGTCATTCGACATTCCCAACTCTTCTAGTACTTCATCACAGGTTTCACGCATGACTTTCGCACGAGGATCGAAGTTTTTATAAACTCGGTGGCCAAATCCCATTAGACGAAATGGATCGTTTTTGTCTTTTGCTTTTGCTATAAATTCATCAATGTTTGACTCATCACCAATTTCTTCTAGCATGGTTAAGACGGCCTCATTTGCACCACCATGAGCAGGTCCCCAAAGAGTTGCAATGCCCGCTGCAATACAAGCGAAAGGGTTAGCACCCGAAGAACCCGCTAGGCGAACTGTGGATGTGGATGCATTTTGCTCATGGTCGGCGTGTAAAATAAATATGCGATCCATTGCTTTTGCGAATACAGGGTTTACAACATAATCTTCGCATGGTGTAGCAAACATCATGTGTAAGAAGTTCTCTGCATAAGACAGTTCATTACGAGGATACATAACAGGCTGTTCTTTAGAATACTTGTAACATGTCGCAGCTAAGGTTGGCATTTTAGATATTAAACGAACGGCAGCTATATCGCGATGCTCCTGTTTAGTGATATCCATATGTTCTTGATAAAATGCGGAAAGTGCACCGACTAAGCCGCACATGATCGCCATTGGATGGGCATCATTACGGAAACCTTCAATGAATTTATACATTGATTGGTTAACCATCGTGTGGTTTGAAACCGTTTTAACAAAGGTTTCTTTCTCTTCTTTTGTTGGGAGTTCTCCGTGAAGAAGCAAAAAGCATGTCTCTAAATAATCTGAGTGTTCTGCCAGTTGCGCAATTGGATAACCTCTGTGAAGCAATACTCCTGCATCTCCGTCAATGTAGGTAATCGCTGATTCACAAGAACCAGTAGACATGAATCCAGGGTCATAAGTGAAAACATTGTTTGAACCTAATGAGCGAACATCAATAACGTCTGTACCTAGAGTGCCACTTAATACGGGTAACTCAATTGTTTTATCAATGCCATCTACCGTCAGTCGTGCTTTTTTATCAGTCATTTTGGTCTCCTATAAGTTCTGATCTGGGACTTAAAAGGTCATTAATTGACGCTTAGGACCCAGCAGGTGCGGAAAAAATACTGTTTGTGGGCTATAGATGTCAATCAATCTAAGATCGAGTATGAAAGAAATTTACATCTAATCCTTAGCTAATGTTACACGTATTTTTAGATATGTAATACGTTTGTTTGATGTATTTACGTTTAACATATTGATAATTATTAATATTTTTAATTCTTTAGATGTGTTGTGAATATGTTGTTTTATACCATTATTGTTTATCTTTATGGCTACATTCATGTCGTGAATGGCGATCATTGTAAAGGGTTTGTTTTGTCTATTTGTCTTAGTAAAAAGTGCTGGTTTATAATCAGCACTGTAAGGATTTCATTGATTTGTAAATGTTTTACTAAAAAGGTGAGGATGAGTCTTCTTTTTAGTATGTTTTTAAATCGATGAGATTTTTTTGATGGCCTGAAAAACTGAACAGTTTAATTCTGTTTTGTAATTATATATAGGTCGTGATTGACCCTTCAATCAATTAGATGGTGTATAGAGTCGTGAATAAAAAAAGACCAGTCAATCTTGATATTGCTACAATATCAATGCCCGTAACCGCAATTGTTTCAATCCTTCATCGTGTGACAGGAATTATCCTATTTATCGGATTAGCGTTCTTGTTTTATGCGTTTGACCTTTCTTTAGATTCTCAGGAGGGGTTTGATCAAGTAGTCAGTACGCTCGAAACTAGCTTTATGGCTAAGTTTATTATTTGGGGCACTGTATCTGCTTTGATGTATCACTTTGTTGCTGGGGTTAAACATTTATTTATGGATTTAGGTTATTTTGAGGAACTTGAGAGTGGGCAAGCCGCTGCAAAAGCAAACCTTATAATAGCTGGGATTCTAATTCTAATCGTAGGAGTTTGGATATGGTAACTCAGATAACAAGCTTTGGCCGTTCAGGTCTTTATGACTGGATGGTTCAGCGTATTTCTGCTGTCGTCCTTTCTTTATATACAATATTTCTTGTTGGTTATTTGGCATTGAATCCGGATATTACTTACGAACAATGGAGTGGTTTGTTTGAAACAACTTGGGTGAGGATTTTCAGTTTACTTACCTTACTTTCTATTGGCGTACACTCTTGGATTGGTCTGTGGTCTATTTCAACAGATTATATCAAAGCAACTGGTGTGCGTTTCTTTTTTCAATCTGTATGTGGCTTAGTGATGTTTATCTATGTTGCATGGGGAATTCAGGTTCTTTGGGGGCTATAAATAATGGCGAATATTCGTACTATTTCTTTTGATGCCATTGTAATTGGAGGCGGCGGTGCAGGTATGCGAGCTGCTTTGCAGTTAACAGAGTCTGGCCTAAATACTGCTTGTGTTACTAAGGTTTTTCCAACTCGATCGCATACAGTGTCTGCTCAAGGCGGTATTACTTGTGCAATAGCAAGTGATGATCCTAATGATGATTGGCGCTGGCACATGTACGATACTGTTAAGGGATCTGATTATATCGGTGACCAAGACGCGATTGAATACATGTGTTCCGTAGGCCCTCAAGCTGTGTTTGAGTTGGAGCATATGGGGTTGCCATTTTCTCGTACAGAAAGTGGTCGAATTTATCAGCGCCCGTTTGGTGGGCAGTCTAAAGACTATGGTAAAGGCGGTCAGGCTGCACGTACTTGTGCGGCGGCAGACCGTACGGGTCACGCATTACTTCATACGCTTTATCAAGGTAATTTAAAAGGCGGCACGACTTTCTTTAATGAGTGGTATGCTGTTGATCTTGTGAAGAATAATGATGATGCAGTTGTTGGTGTTATTGCAATCTGTATTGAAACTGGCGAAACCGTTTATTTAAAAGCGAAAGCAACTGTTTTAGCTACTGGTGGCGCAGGTCGAATTTTTCAATCGACAACAAATGCACACATTAATACTGGTGATGGTGTTGGTATGGCGTTGCGTGCTGGTTACCCAATGCAAGATATGGAAATGTGGCAATTCCACCCAACCGGTATTTATGGTGCAGGTACGCTTGTTACTGAAGGCTGCCGTGGTGAAGGTGGTTATCTGATCAATAAAGATGGCGAACGTTTCATGGAGCGTTATGCTCCGAATGCGAAAGATTTAGCGGGTCGTGATGTTGTTGCTCGTTCAATGATTCTTGAAATATTAGAAGGGCGCGGCTGTGGCCCGGATGGCGACCATGTATTGCTTAAGCTGGATCACCTTGGTGAAGAAACGTTGAACAAGCGTTTACCAGGTATCTTAGAATTGTCTCGTACGTTTGCTCACGTAGATCCTGTGAAAGAACCTATTCCAGTTATTCCAACATGCCATTATATGATGGGTGGCTCTCCAACAAATGTTGGCGGTCAAGCATTGACTCAAGATGAGAATGGTAATGACATTGTCGTTGATGGTTTATATGCATGTGGTGAAGCTGCATGTGTTTCTGTTCATGGAGCAAACCGTTTAGGTGGTAACTCACTGCTGGATTTGGTTGTGTTTGGGCGTGCAGTTGGCTTACAAGTGAAAAAATCCCTTGATGAAGGTTTTGATTCTCTTGATGCAAGTGATACAAATATTGAGCAGGCAATGTCTCGCTTAAATCGTCTTAACAGCTCGACAGGTGGTGAAAGTGTTGCTGCGGTTCGTGCAGACCTGCAAAAAACGATGCAGTTGTATTTCGGTGTATTCCGTGACGGTGAAGCAATGCAAACTGGCTTGGCTCAATTGCAAGAAATCCGTAAACGTGTAGAAAACCTTCATTTAGAAGATAAGAGTCTTGCGTTTAATACAGCACGTATTGAAGCGTTGGAACTGGAAAACCTTCTAGAAGTTGCTGAAGCAACGGCTATTCCTGCGGAATTCCGTAAAGAAAGTCGTGGTGCTCATGCGCGCAATGACTTCACTGAACGTGATGATGAAAATTGGTTGAAACACTCTCTTTTCCATCCAGCGAATAAAAAAGTTACGAAGCGTGATGTAAACTTCTCCCCAAAAACGGTAGAAGCTTTCCCACCAAAAATTCGTTCTTACTAAGGAGTGTAGTTAAGATGTTAGTTAGTATTTATCGTTATAATCCTGAGGTAGATGACGCTCCATACATGAAGGATTATCAAGTTGATTTGCCAGCAGGCAAAGATTTGATGGTGCTCGATGTACTGCAACTACTAAAAGAAACAGACTCGTCTATTTCTTATCGTCGCTCATGTCGTGAAGGAGTCTGTGGCTCTGATGGTATGAACATGAATGGTAAAAATGGACTTGCTTGTATTACACCTGTTTCGGCAGCAGCAAAAGACGACAAATTAATTTTACGCCCACTTCCTGGATTACCAGTAGTGCGTGATTTAGTTGTTGATATGGGGCAATTCTATAAGCAGTATGAGAAAATTCGCCCTTATTTGATTAATGAATCTCCTGCTCCTGCCATTGAGCGATTACAGTCTCCGGAAGAGCGTGAAAAGCTTGATGGGCTGTACGAATGTATTTTGTGTGCATGCTGTTCAACAGCTTGTCCATCGTTTTGGTGGAATCCTGATAAATTTGTTGGGCCATCTGGTTTATTACAAGCGTATCGTTTTTTAATTGATAGTCGTGATACGGCAACACAAGAGCGTTTGTCTGATTTAGATGACCCGTTTAGTGTGTTTCGTTGCCATGGCATTATGAATTGCGTTAATGTTTGTCCTAAAGGGTTAAACCCGACTAAAGCAATCGGTAACATTCGTTCAATGCTATTACAAAGAGCAACATAGTAAAATGATGATGAAGTCTGAATTGGTTCATTTTTATTAGCAGTCTTCTAGGCGGTATTGGTTTGTCCAATATCGCCGTTTTATTATTAAACAGAATTAAGAATCGACCTCATGTTGCTGGAAGCATAAAGAAAAATTAACTATTTAAACGAATTATATGGAAGTGAGTGTATTGCTTTGTTATTTGTTTAATAAGAGTAATATATAGTTATTTTAGTATTAACTCATGTAGGGCGAGTTGTTGTAACACATAATTCTAGGCTTTAGTGGCCTATGCGGGCCGAAATAAGTCAACGAATATAAAAGATTGATAGCGCCAATAATGGTCGCTGGCTCGAACATAAGGGTGATCGAGAATGCACGAAAGTTTAATGGAGTTGCTATGGGGCACCTCGCATTTTTCAGGTGGTAACTTGGAGTATGTGGAGGGTTTATTTGAAAATTACCTCGTTGATCCGAATTCTGTTTCGGAAGAATGGCGTAAGTGTTTTGATCAATTACCGCGAGTAAGTGAAGAACAGTCTACAGATGTTCCGCATTCGGTAATTCAAGAACAGTTTTTGCAATTAGGTAAAAATCAGCATCGTTTTCAGCCTACTTCAGCAGGCGTTAGTTCTGACCATGAACAAAAACAGATTAAAGTCTTACAGTTAATCAATGCTTATCGAGTAAGAGGGCATCAACACGCTAGCTTGGATCCATTGGGTCTGCAAGTTAGACATAAGGTTTCTGATCTAGAGTTAGGCTACCACGAGCTTACAGGTGCTGATTTAGACACTGAGTTTGATACTGGGTCTTTGTTCTTTAATAAAAAGACTAAGACGCTGAGTGCTATTATCGCAGGTTTAAACAGAACTTACTGTGATAGCATCGGTTATGAGTACATGCACATTGTTGATACTCAAGAAAAGCGTTGGTTACAAAAACGTATTGAATCGGTTAAATCTCATCCTGAATATGAACTAGAAACAAGAAAAAACCTTTTAGAGCGTTTAACTGCAGCGGAAGGTTTGGAAAAATATTTAGCGAGTCGTTATCCTGGAGCGAAGCGTTTTGGCCTAGAAGGGGCTGAAAGTTTGATTCCAATGGTTAATGAACTGATTCAAAGATCAGGTTCTCTCGGTGCCAAGGAAGTTGTAATTGGCATGGCTCACCGTGGTCGCTTAAATGTTTTAGTAAATACTTTAGGTAAAAACCCTAAAGACTTATTTGATGAGTTCGAAGGTAAAAAACTGGTTAATACATCGGGTGATGTGAAATACCATCAAGGTTTTTCCTCTAACGTAATGACAGAAGGCGGCGAAGTTCATATTGCCTTGTCTTTTAACCCATCCCACCTTGAGATCGTTTCTCCTGTTGTTGAAGGCTCTGTTCGCGCTAGGCAAGATCGCAGAAATGATTATGACGGTAAAACTGTTGTACCCATTTCGATACACGGTGATGCTGCTTTTGCAGGTCAGGGTGTCGTTATGGAAACATTTCAAATGTCACAAACCCGTGCTTATAAAACGGGCGGCACAATTCATATCGTTATTAACAATCAAGTTGGTTTCACAACAAACCGTCAAGAAGACAGTCGCTCTACGGAGTACTGTACTGATATTGCAAAAATGGTACAGGCTCCTATTTTTCATGTTAATGGTGATGACCCTGAAGCGGTACTTTTTGTTACGCAACTTGCGTTAGATTATCGTTATGAATTTGGTCGTGATGTTGTGATTGATATGGTTTGTTATCGTCGTCGTGGACACAATGAAACGGATGAACCATCAGGCACTCAACCACTGATGTATCAAATAATTAATAAATTGAAAACGACACGTCATCAATACGCTGATTACTTGGTATCAAAAGGAGTTATAGATCAATCTGTAGCAACTTCAATGGTTGATGAGAACCGTCAAGATCTTGATGATGGAAAGCACGTAGCGAAAAGCTTGGTGCTGGAGTCTCAAACAGGATCTTTTGTTGATTGGAAACCTTATTTAGGTATTGAGTGGGATGCTGGTGCAGATACCACCTACTCACTAGCTAAATTGCAAAAAGTGGCTCGTAAGCTAGTATCTATTCCAGATGGCATTGTTGTACAGCGCCAAGTGCAAAAAATATACGAAGACAGAGACAAAATGACCGCTGGTGCGTTGCCTTTAAACTGGGGTTATGCAGAAACGTTAGCTTTTGCGACTTTATTAGAGCAGGGTTATCCTATTCGTATTACAGGCCAAGATTCCGGTCGTGGTACTTTCTCTCATAGACACGCGGTAATCCATAACCAAAAAGATGGCAGTAGCTATACGCCATTGAAAAACTTGTTCCCTGAACAGCCTCAAATGGACTTGTACGATTCTTACTTATCGGAAGAAGCTGTGCTTGCATTTGAATATGGTTATTCAACAACAGCACCAAAAGGTCTGGTTGTGTGGGAAGCTCAGTTTGGTGACTTTGCAAATGGTGCTCAAGTTGTAATTGACCAGTTTATTACAAGTGGTGAGCATAAATGGGGCAGGTTATGTGGGTTGACTATGTTGCTTCCTCATGGTTATGAAGGTCAAGGTCCTGAGCACTCTTCTGCACGATTGGAACGTTTCTTACAGTTGTGCGCGGAATACAATATTCAAGTATGTGTTCCTACAACGCCTTCACAAATTTATCATATCATCCGTCGTCAGGCGATTCGTCCTCTAAGGCGTCCTTTGATTATAATGTCACCGAAGAGTTTGTTACGACATAAACAAGCGACGTCTACATTGGAAGACTTATCTGAAGGGCATTTCCATAATGTTTTACCTGAAACATCAGAAAAAATTGATCCGAAAAGAGTTAAACGCTTAGTGATCTGTAGCGGTAAGGTGTATTACGATTTGATTAATCGTCGTGAGGCATTGGATAAAGATGATGTTGCTATCATTCGTTTGGAGCAGTTGTATCCATTCCCTTACCAAGATTTTAGAGACGTTCTAACACCTTATACTGAAGTTGAAACATTGGTATGGTGTCAAGAAGAACCTAAAAACCAAGGAGCGTGGCATGCGAATCGTCATAGAATGAACCGTATTTTAGAAGAGTTATATCCACAGCTAAAAATTCGCTTTGCAGGGCGTATTTCGTCTGCTGCGCCTGCTGCTGGATATATGTCTATACACGTTGAAGAACAAGAAGCACTTGTGAATGACGCCATTATAGGTTAGTTATTCGTTTGATTAGAATGTAGCCTATCAAAAAGATAAGGGTATCGAATGAGCATTGAAATTAAAGCACCCGTTTTCCCAGAGTCAGTAGCAGACGGCACCGTTGCTACTTGGTATAAAAAAGCTGGCGAGTCTTGTACTCGTGATGAACATATTGTTGATATTGAAACTGATAAAGTTGTGTTGGAAGTTGTTGCTCCGGCAGATGGCGTACTTCAAGACATTATTAAAAATGAAGGTGATGTCGTTTTAAGTAATGAAGTATTAGCTTTGTTTTCCGAAGGTGCAGCCGCTTCTGCGGCTCCTACTACAGCGAGCGCACCTGCTGCGGCTCCTGTATCAGCAGAGTCTGTAGATATTAAAGCCCCAACTTTCCCTGAATCAGTTGCTGATGGTACGGTCGTAACTTGGTATAAGCAGCCAGGTGAAGCGTGTGACCGTGATGAACACTTAGTAGATATTGAAACAGATAAGGTTGTTCTTGAAGTTGTTGCCCCTGCAGCGGGTGTGATCGGTGCATTGGTAGCAAACGAAGGCGACACAGTGTTAAGTGATCAAGTGCTTGCTACTTTCCTAATTGGTGCTACAGGCGCTTCTGTTGCAGCGACTACTGAGCCAACTGCGGATGTTGCGTCTGATGATACTGATGGCGTAGCTGGCCCTGCCGCTCGTAAAGCATTAGCTGAAGCTGGGTTAACAGTTTCTCAAGTTAAAGGCACTGGTAAAGGTGGACGTATTACGAAAGAAGACGTAGATGCGGTAGCGAAACAAAAAGCCGCGAAACCAGCAGCTGCGCCAGCGTCAACAGCGAAACCAGCGGCTGCACCTCTAGCAAACACAGACGGTCGTATTGAGAAGCGAGTTCCTATGACTCGTCTTCGTGCAACGATTGCTCGTCGTTTGGTTGAAGCACAGCAAACAGCGGCTATGTTAACAACGTATAATGAAGTTAACATGGGCCCTATTATGGAATTAAGAGGGAAGTACAAAGAACTTTTCTTGAAAAAACATAATGGAACTAAGCTTGGTTTTATGTCTTTCTTCGTTAAAGCGTGCACAGAAGCGCTTAAACGTTTCCCTGCTGTGAATGCATCTATTGACGGTAATGACATGGTTTACCATGGTTACCAAGATATTGGTGTAGCAGTATCTACATCTCGTGGCCTAATGGTGCCTGTACTAAGAAGTACGGACTCAATGGGGTTAGCGGACATTGAAAGCACTATTATGGACTTTGCCTTACGTGGTCGTGATGGAAAACTTGGCCTAGATGATATGCAAGGTGGTACTTTTACCATCACAAATGGTGGGACATTTGGTTCTTTATTATCAACGCCTATCTTGAACCCACCTCAAACAGCGATTCTTGGAATGCATAAAATCCAAGAACGCCCAATGGCAGTGAATGGTCAAGTTGTAATACAGCCTATGATGTATTTAGCATTATCTTATGATCACCGTATGATAGATGGTAAAGAGGCTGTTCAATTCTTGGTAACGGTTAAAGAATTGCTAGAAGACCCGGCTCGTTTATTACTTGATGTCTAAATTAAAATAATACAAACATCCGAGTGTGAATGGCATTTGGGTGTTTGTATGTTTTACAGTAATTAAAACTGAGAGGAACTATTTGATTCATCTTAGTCAAAAATGGAAATAAATATGTCTACAAAATTTGACGTTGTTGTTATTGGTGGTGGTCCAGGCGGTTATGTTGCTGCGATTCGAGCTGCACAACTGGGTTTAAAAACGGCTTGTATTGAAAAGTGGTTAGATAAAAGCAACAAGCCGCGTTTAGGTGGTACTTGTTTAAACGTAGGTTGTATTCCTTCTAAAGCGTTACTGGACTCTTCTCATAAATACCATGACGCAAAAGAATCTTACGGAGTTCACGGAATTTCTGTAGGTGATGTATCTATTGATGTTGATGCAATGGTTGATCGTAAAGATAAAATTGTTGATCAGCTAACAAGTGGTATTACCGGTTTGTTTAAAGCAAACGGTGTTATTGGCTTTGAAGGCGTTGGTAAAGTTCTATCTAGCAAAAAAGTTGAATTTACAGCGCATGATGGTACGGTTTCTGTTATTGAGACTGAGAATGTCATTCTTGCTACAGGCTCTGTTCCAGTCAATATCCCACCTGCTCCACGAACTGGTGATATCATTGTTGATAATGAAGGGGCGTTGGAGTTCCGTAAAGTTCCTAAGCGTCTTGGCGTGATTGGGGCTGGTGTTATTGGTTTAGAGTTAGGCTCTGTTTGGGCGCGTTTAGGTTCCGAAGTGGTTGTACTTGAAGCACAAGACACTTTCTTAAGTGTTTGTGATTCTGACATTGCGAAAGAAGCTGCAAAAGTATTTAAAAAACA
Source organism: Marinomonas phycocola (assembly GCF_047525455.1). Lineage (NCBI taxonomy): Bacteria > Pseudomonadati > Pseudomonadota > Gammaproteobacteria > Oceanospirillales > Oceanospirillaceae > Marinomonas > Marinomonas phycocola. The sequence goes on along the minus strand of NZ_JBLIXL010000029.1, from coordinate 22,291 downwards.
GCATTTAGACATTCGTCTTGGTGCTCGTGTAACTGGAAGCGAAATCAAAGGTGAAGAAGTCGAAGTAACTTACCTTGATGCAAAAGGTGAAGAGCAGAAACAAACGTTTGATAAATTGATTGTTGCTGTAGGCCGTAAGCCGTTTACTGATGGTTGTTTAGCAGCGGATTCTGGCGTTAAGTTAGATGAGCGTGGTTTTGTTTTTGTTGATGAACAATGTAAAACGTCGGTACCAGGTGTTTATGCAATTGGCGACATTGTACGCGGTCCTATGCTAGCTCACAAAGCATCCGAAGAAGGTGTTATGGTAGCGGATATTATTGCTGGTCATAAAGCGCAAATGAACTATGACTGCATTCCTTCTGTTATTTATACTCATCCAGAAATCGCTTGGGTGGGTAAAACAGAGAACGAGTTAAAAGCAGACGGTGCAAAGTACAAAGTGGGTAAATTTCCGTTCGCGGCTTCTGGTCGTGCAATGGCAGCAAATGACACCACGGGTTTTGTTAAAATGATTGCTTGTGAAGAGTCTGATCGTATTCTTGGTTGCCATATTATTGGTGCAAGTGCGGCTGACTTGATAGCCCAATCAGTAATTGCGATGGAATTTGGTTCTACAGCGGAAGATATTGCCCTTACTGTATTTGCTCATCCAACCGTGAGTGAAGCGGTACATGAAGCAGCGCTTGCAGTAGATAACCATGCAATTCACATTGCAAATCGTAAAAAGCGTTAATGTATTAGAGTTTGCTGGCTCTTTTTTAGAATCAGCATTTTTTTGTTTATCAATGGATAAGCAAATTTTCAATAAATTCAGATGAGTGGATTAAGCGAATGAACTTACACGAATATCAGGCAAAACAGCTTTTTGCTGAATATGGCCTGCCAGTATCGACAGGGTATGCATGTGACACGCCAGAAGAAGCGGTAGAAGCGGCGAAAAAAATTGGCGGTGACATGTGGGTTGTTAAAGCTCAAGTTCACGCAGGTGGTCGTGGTAAAGCAGGTGGTGTTAAGCTTGTTAAAACTCATGATGAAATTGCTGCGTTTACTTCAGAATGGATCGGTAAGAACCTAGTTACTTATCAAACTGACGAAAATGGTCAGCCTGTTGCAAAAATCTTAGTTGAATCTTGCACAGACATCGCGAATGAATTGTATCTTGGTGCGGTTGTTGATCGCGCGACTCGTCGTGTTGTATTTATGGCATCTACTGAAGGTGGCGTAGACATTGAGAAAGTAGCGGAAGAAACTCCTCATTTGATCCACAAAGCAATTATCGATCCTTTGGTTGGTGCTCAGCCTTACCAAGCTCGTGAATTGGCTTTCAAATTGGGTCTTAACCCAGTTCAAATTAAACAGTTTACTAAGATTTTCCTTGGTTTGTCTCAAATGTTCCATGATTGCGATTTCGCACTTCTTGAGATCAACCCATTGGTTATCACTGACGAAGGCAATCTTCATTGCTTAGACGGTAAAATTAACATTGATAGTAATGCGATTTACCGCCAGAAAAAAATGCAAGCTTTCCACGATCCATCTCAAGAAGATGCTCGTGAAGCGCACGCAGCGTCTTTTGAATTAAACTACGTTGCTCTAGATGGTAATGTTGGTTGTATGGTTAACGGTGCTGGTTTAGCGATGGGCACAATGGACATCGTAAACTTGCATGGCGGTAAGCCAGCTAACTTCCTTGACGTTGGTGGCGGTGCTACGAAAGAGCGTGTATCTGAAGCGTTCAAAATCATCTTATCTGATGACAATGTTAAAGCGGTATTGGTTAACATCTTCGGTGGCATCGTGCGTTGTGACATGATTGCTGAAGGTATTATCGGTGCTGTTAAAGACGTGGGTGTTAAAGTGCCTGTTGTTGTACGTCTAGAAGGTACAAATGCTGATCTAGGACGTGAAGTTCTTGCTAAATCTGATCTTGATATCATTGCTGCTACTAGTCTAAAAGACGCGGCTGTACAAGTTGTTAAAGCTGCGGAGGGCAAATAATGTCTGTTTTAATTAATAAAGATACTAAAGTAATCTGCCAAGGTTTCACTGGTGGTCAAGGTACATTCCATTCTGAGCAAGCGATTGCTTATGGAACAAAAATGGTTGGTGGTGTAACACCTGGTAAAGGAGGTCAAACTCATCTAGGTCTACCTGTTTTTAACACGGTACGTGAAGCAGTTGAAGAAACGGGTGCTGAAGCATCTGTTATCTATGTACCAGCTCCTTTTTGTAAAGACTCTATCCTTGAAGCAGCTAACAGCGGCATCAAACTAATCGTTTGTATTACTGAAGGCATTCCAACTCTAGATATGCTTGACTGTAAAGTAGCATGTGACGAGTTAGGTGTTCGTCTAATCGGTCCAAACTGTCCAGGTGTTATTACTCCGGGTGAATGTAAAATCGGTATCATGCCTGGTCATATCCATTTACCAGGTAAAGTAGGTATTGTATCTCGTTCAGGTACATTGACTTATGAAGCCGTTAAGCAAACTACGGATGCGGGTTTCGGTCAATCAACTTGTGTCGGTATTGGTGGTGATCCAATTCCTGGTACAAACTTTATTGACGTACTTGAATTGTTCCAAAACGACCCGAAAACTGAAGCAATCGTAATGATTGGTGAAATTGGTGGTACTGCGGAAGAAGAGGCGGCTGCTTACATCAAAGCAAACGTAACGAAACCTGTAGTATCTTACATTGCGGGTGTTACCGCTCCTGCTGGTAAGCGTATGGGTCACGCTGGTGCAATCATTTCCGGTGGTAAAGGTACAGCTGATGAAAAGTTTGCAGCACTAGAAGATGCGGGTGTTAAAACAGTACGTTCTTTGGCTGATATCGGTGATGCCCTAAAAGAATTAACTGGCTGGTAAGTAATAAAACCAGTGTGTTAATCTTAAAAATCCTCGCATCTGCGGGGATTTTTTTTAACTTATGTTTTAATTGAAAGCGAATGTTAGATGAGTAAATTAACCAATCTGGACTATGATATTGCAATCATTGGTGGGGGAATTGTTGGATTAGCAACAGCATGGCAGCTTATTCAAGCGAACCCGCGTAAGAAAATCATACTGATTGAAAAAGAATCTGATGTGGGTTGTCATCAAACGGGGCATAACAGTGGCGTTATCCATGCTGGCGTATATTACAACCCCGGCAGCTTGAAAGCTCAATTTTGCAAGGAAGGGGCGAAAGAAACGAAAGCGTTTTGTCATAAGTATAAAATCAACTTTGATGTATGTGGCAAGTTATTGGTCGCAACCAATAATCAAGAGCTGAAGAGAATGCAGGCTCTCTATGAGCGTTGTAAAAATAATGACATAGATATTGAGTTATTAGATAAAGACGAGTTAAAACGCCGTGAGCCGAATATTTTAGGTGAAGCCGCTATTTTTGTACGAGATACAGGCATTGTTGATTATCAAAAGATATGCCGTAAATTGGCCGAGCTGTTTGAATATAATGGCGGTGTATTGTGCCTTGATTCTAAGGTGACAGGGTTAAAAGAAAGTAAAAAAGAAGTCACAATAGAAATTGGTTCACGTGCAATAACGGTTGGTCATTTGGTTACTTGCTCTGGTTTGATGGCTGATAGAATGACAAAAATGTTAGGTATCCCCACAAACTTTCAAATTATTCCATTTCGTGGTGAGTATTATAAATTGCCGTCCGCTTATGACAGCATTGTTCATCACTTAATTTATCCGATTCCTGATCCAGATTTGCCTTTTCTAGGGGTTCATCTGACTCGAATGATTGATGGCGGTGTTACTGTCGGGCCAAATGCGGTTCAGGGTTGGAAAAGAGAGGGCTATGGCCGCTTTAATTTTAGCATTAAAGACACGTTGCAAATGCTGGCATTTAAAGGCTATTGGAAGCTGATCTCTCAGCATTGGAGAACAGGGCTAAAAGAAACGCACAATTCATGGATAAAATCTGGCTATCTAAAGCAAGTGAATAAATACTGTTCATTGATCAATGAAGATGATTTACTACCCTATCCTGCGGGAGTTAGAGCTCAAGCTGTTATGGCGGATGGTAGCTTAGTGCATGATTTTCTTTTCGCACAAAGTCCTAGGACTTTGCATGTTTGTAATGCACCGTCACCAGCTGCAACCTCTGCTTTTCCAATTGGTCGTCATATTATTGATAAAATCGATGAGTTAATGACGACGTTTTAAATTTTTAGTCTGACTTAATTGTGATAGGCTGAACATCCAACTCAATGTTTTACCAAAAATATATACGTTCAAAGATCAAGGAGGATCAATGAATCATATAAAAGTAGTATTTGCGTGTCTGTATTTTTTCTTTTGTCAGTGTGTCTTCGCATCAAATCAACCTCAAGTTCAATTAGCTAAAATCTATTCAGATGATTTGCTTGTTTCAGACTATTTAGTGAGTGAAAAATACGATGGGATTCGAGCAATCTGGAAAGGCGGTCAGTTGCTGACAAAGTCTGGAAGACAAATAATGGCACCAGTTTGGTTTACAGAGAAATTGCCTGCGAATGTCTGGTTGGATGGAGAGTTATGGAGCGGACGCCAAGAGTTTGAATTTATCCAATCCACGGTTCTAAGTCTCACGCCTAACGATGAACACTGGAAGCGCATACGATATAAAGTCTTTGATGCACCAAATCAAACGCAACCATTTTATCAAAGAGTCCATGTTTATACTGAATTGGTTAATCGTATTGCTGTGAATCATCTCCATTCCGTTAAGCAGCAGTCGCTGGTGTCTAGAGCAGCTCTAATGACTATGCTTGAAATGTATGTGGGGCAAGGAGCGGAAGGGTTAATATTGCACAAAAAAGACGCATTATTTCGAGATGGACGCAGTGATTCGTTAGTGAAACTGAAGCCTTATATGGATGCAGAAGCTCATGTTATTGGCTATATTGCAGGAAAAGGGCGTAATCTTGGGAAAATGGGTTCGTTGATTGTGAAAACTGAATTTGGTGTCGTGTTTAAGATTGGCTCAGGGTTTACTGATGCTGAACGTGATAACCCACCTGAAATAGGTGACATTATCACGTTCAAATATCACGGAGTAACAAAAAATGCTGTTCCTAAATTTGCCAGTTTTCTTCGAATGAGAGACGTTGAATAGTGAATAACACTCGGTTTATTATTATGTTGTTGAAGGTAGATAAAATAAGTGAGGTAACGATTTGATAAGCTCGGTCGAACGTTCATCTGCGGTAGAATAATAAATACTTTGAGAATCCTGCTCTGTTTTAACGATGCCGCTTTTTCTTGACATAACAAGGTGTTGAGATAGAGTGGATTGACTCAGTGGTTTTTTTCATTAATAGAGTCGGCCGTGTGTTTTTCATTACCTAGTGCTTTTAGGAAATGGGATGCCTGTTGGGCATTGCCTAACATCGAGTGAATATCAGGTGCTTCTGATTGGTTCATATTCATTCTCTACCGTTTTAATTTTTTATTGTATTCGTTCTGATTTTGAATCAATTGCTAAAATCAAAATGTGAAAACTTAATTCTTATTGCTTAATATTAAAGTGAGTAAGCATTGTTTTAAATGGAAAATGTTGCCCAAATAGGAGCATGATCTGAAGGTTTTTCCATCCCTCTTATATCATAATCAACGTCACTTTTTATAAGCTTTGGTAGCAACCCATCTGATGCCATAATGACGTCAATTCTAAGTCCGCGTTTTGGTGTGTCGCTAAACCCCTTTGAACGGTAGTCGAACCAACTAAAACGATCGTTGGTATGAGGGTTTTGAAAGCGAAAAGTATCCGTAAAACCCCAGTTTTCAAGAGTAGAAAACCATTCTCTTTCTTCTGGTTGGAAGCTGCATTTTCCCGTTTTTAACCAGCGTTTTGCATTTACATCGCCGATACCAATATCGAGATCAGTTGGGGAGATATTAATATCTCCCATGACAATGATCTGATCGTTAGGGTCTTGGTTTTGTAAGTAAGACATCAAATCTTGATAAAATTTGCGTTTGGCAGGGTATTTTGTTGCGTGCTCTATATTTTCGCCTTGAGGGAAATAGCCATTAATTACTTTTATAGGGCCAGATTCAGTGTCAAATGTAGCAATAATCATTCTACGTTGACTGTTTTCATCGTCTGTTGGAAATCCGTATTCAACATGAGTGGCTTTTTCTTTACTAAAGATAGAAACGCCATAATGGGATTTTTGGCCAAAATAATAAGCGTGATATCCTAATGATTCAGGAATAGTATGTGGGAAAGCATCATCGTGGACTTTAATTTCCTGTAAGCCGATCACATCTGGTTGATGTGAACTGACTAATTCTTCTAGTTGATGTGGTCTGGCGCGCAGACCATTTATATTAAAAGAAATGAATTTCATTATCGCTAAATAACCTCTCATGAAAGTTATAGGGTAATCATCCGAAGATTTTAAAATGCGTTCCCGTATATTCGGCTAATTATCATTTAAATGCGTATCTCAAGCAAGAAGTAGTGCTTATATATGGTGCATTTACTGTAGGAAATGTTGTATATCATCATGCAAATAACATGAAAGTTGAATTTTTTAATTTAAATATTGTCGTATTCCTATAATGTATGTCGCAACATTAATTTTTTATTTGTTTTAAGAGGTTGGTAAAATGTCGTATCAGTATGATTTATTTGTTATTGGCGCTGGCTCTGGCGGTGTTCGTGCAAGTCGTATTGCAGCAGGAAAAGGCTATAAAGTCGCTGTTGCGGAAGCTAATGCATTAGGTGGCACTTGTGTCAATATAGGTTGTGTGCCCAAAAAATTGTTTGTATATGGCTCTGAATTTAGTCACTCCTTTAAAGACTCGAAAGGTTATGGTTGGGAAAATGTTTCTGGAACATTTAATTGGCCTGTTTTGCGTGACAATAAAACGGCAGAAATTCAACGATTGAACGGAATATACCAATCAATGTTGGAAAAAGCCGGTGTTGAAATTATTAATGGCTATGCGCGTTTTGTTGATGAACATACTGTTGAGGTTAACGGCACGCAGTATACGGCTGAGAAAATACTGGTTGCGGTTGGGGGTAAGCCGTTTATCCCTGAATTTACTGGCTCTGATTTGGTTGTGAGTTCAAATGAAATGTTCTTCTTAGATGTTCTGCCTTCAAAAGCGCTTGTCGTTGGTGGTGGTTACATTGCGGTTGAATTTGCTGGCATTTTAAATGGTCTCGGTGTTGATACCACATTGGCGTATCGTGGAGCTCAAGTTTTACGTGGTTTTGATCAAGACATTCGTGATTTTGCTCAAGAAGAATATAAGAAAGCAGGTGTAAACCTTCAAGTGAATACGGATGTTGATTCTATAAGACTGGCTGACGATACTCAGCCTAATGGCGATCGTATTGTTCGATTTAAAGATGGGACAGAAAAAACCTTCGGTTTGATCTTATACGCGACAGGTCGGGTGCCTTACACGGATACTTTAAATCTCCATGCTGCGGGCATTGCGCAAGAAAAAGGCGCGATCAAAGTTGATAATAACTTCCAAACGAATGTGCCAAGTGTTTTTGCTATTGGTGATGTTATCAACCGATTACAATTGACTCCTGTAGCGATTGGCGAAGCGATGGCTTTAATTAGTTATTGGTTTGATGGAAAAGCCGTTGAATTTGATTATGACAATGTACCAACCGCTGTTTTTAGCCAACCACAAATTGGCACAGTCGGTTTATCTGAAGAAGAAGCGGAAAAACGTGGGCATAACTTTAGAGTTTATCAATCAGACTTTAGAGCCATGAAGCACACGTTGAGTGGCTCAACAGAAAGAACATTGATGAAAATGTTGGTGGATAACGATACGGATGTTGTTATTGGTGCTCATATGGTGGGTGATTATGCTGGAGAAATTATCCAAGGCTTGGGCATTGCTTTAAAAGCGGGTGCAACGAAAGCCGATTTTGATTCGACCGTTGGTGTGCATCCGACCAGTGCGGAAGAGTTTGTTACTTTCTCAGAAGGTGCTTTGAAAAAACGTTAATACACCTGATTAATTGGCAAAGTGCAACCACTTGAACAATAGACCGCCAACAGTGGTGGTTTATTTTTATATTTTTATGAAAGAGAGCGAATTCGATGAACTATAAAATTTACGCATTGCTCATGGTGTTATTTATTACTGGGTGTGTGACGAACAGCACGTCTTCTGAGATGGCAAAGCTGGATGATCGTATTGATAATCTAGAAACAAAGCTGAAGTTGCTTGAGTATCAAGTGTCTCAACAAACTGTTGTTTCTCAAGCGGCAACGCCCCAAGCCGTAATTCCCCAAGTAGAAATAGAGGGAAAAAATCATGGCAAAGCAGGAGTGCCTCTTAATGTTGAAGGCCGATCTTACGGAGGCATTGTGCGATCTGGTCCTGGAATTCGTTATGTAAAAGTACTGTCTTTGCATGAGGGAGATAAGCTTACCCTGTTAGAACAAACTCATGTTGTGATGAACGGTTACCCTTGGTTTAAGATTAAAACCGAAGATGGCACCGTTGGGTATCAATGGGGCGGTATACTGTGTTCATATGGAACGAAATTCATCGGTGCTTATCGGTTTTGTGAATAAGAAATTACTGATGCCGTTCGTTAAGCCTTGTTTCAAATGGATTAAGAACGAGTTGATCATAGATTAAAGCGTTATTGATTATTGTGGACGCTAGACAGTCTTGAGTAACACGTTTTTCAATAGCCTTTAGCCTTTAGCCTTTAGCCTTTAGCCTTTAGCCTTTAGCCTTTAGCCTTTAGCCTTTAGCCTTTAGCCTTTAGCCTTTAGCCTTTAGCCTTTAGCCTTTAGCCTTTATTTCGATTGCGCCTAAGCGATCTTTTCCTCTATCTTATGGTTAGCTTAAGATAAGGAAACCCTATGCCCAGCTACAATACATTAGTAGAACACGTCGCTCGATTGCATCGTTTTGACGCCATGCTTGGATGGGATGCGGCGACGATGATGCCGAGTCAAAGCCATCAAGCTAGAGCAGATGCAATGGCAACCTTGTCCTTATTAATTCATGAATCTCTTAATTTCCCAGTATTACAGGAATGCTTTGAGTCGTTAGATGAATCCCTCTTAACCAAAGAAGAGCAAGCATCGGTACGTGAAATGCGTCGAGTATGGACACAAGTAATGTGTCCTCCTGCTGATTTGGTAAAGCAACAATCGTTACTTACCTAGTGTGTAATTGACGGTTTACCTAACTTTATTCGAGAACTTTAATGAACGAACATTTACTTGAACTTCAGCCAGCGCTTATTTGGAAACACTTTATGTTACTTTGTGATACACCAAGGCCGTCTTATCATGAGGCGCCATTGAGGGCGTATCTTGTTCAATGGGCGCAGTCTTTAGGTATGGAAACCTACATTGATCCTACGGGAAATTTGCTCATTCGAAAAACAGCAACTCAAGGAATGGAAAATCGGGAAACGGTCGTTCTACAAGGCCATCTTGATATGGTCGCACAGAAAAACGCAGACACAATTCACGATTTTATAACGGATCCTATTAAGACTTACATTATGGATGGATGGGTGCATGCAACGGGAACAACTTTGGGTGCGGACAACGGAATGGGTGTGGCGGCAGCATTAGCCGTACTCGAATCAACCGATGTTCCTCATGGGCCGATAGAAGCCTTGTTTACCATTGAAGAAGAAACCAGTCTACGAGGCGCAATGGAATTAGAAGAGGGGATATTGCAAGGGAAAATACTGTTGAACCTTGATTCTGAAGATCGTGGCGATGTGTACATTGGTTGCGCTGGTGGTACGGATGTTAACGTTAGAAAAGATTTTTCAGTAACGGACGCATTAGGTGATGTCACGGCGTTTAGCTTAACGATTAATGGATTACGTGGTGGACATTCGGGTTTAGACATTCATAAAGGGTTAGCGAATGCCAATGTTCTGTTGGTGAGCTTATTGCAGCAATTGAATGATCAGTTTCAAATTCAATTGATGTCGTTTAATGGTGGCACATTGCGTAATGCGATCGCACGTGAAGCCAGAGCCAGCTTTGCTATTAAGAATAGCGATGTTATTTCGCTAAAAGAGCAGCTATCTCTAATGGAAGTGGCACTAAAAGCGCAATATCAAACCACTGAACAGCATTTAATGATGGATCTTATTCCCTGTGATCTGGCGCCTGTTCTATCGGAGGCAGATCAATCAGGATTACTGAATGCATTAGATTGTTCTCCCCATGGCGTTTATCGTATGAGTTCTGAACTAACTGGAGTGACAGAAACATCCTGTAACTTGGGTGTGATCGATTTGTCATTAACAGAAAAGGGGTTTGAATTTTCGGGTTGTTCTTTGGTTCGATCCTTGGTCGATTCGGCTACAGACACACTGGCTAGAAAAGTACAGGCCGCGTTTACGTTGATCGGTGCGTCTGTCTCTATCGAAAACGGTTATCCAGGTTGGAGGCCTGATCCAAATGCGGGTCTCTTGAAGCATTTCTTAGAGGTGCATGAATCCGTCATGGGGTATCCTGCCAATGTTAAAGTGATTCATGCGGGTTTAGAGTGCGGCATTATTGGTGCTAAGTACCAGGGAATGGAAATGGTTTCATTTGGCCCGAATATTCGCGGGGCGCATTCACCAACCGAACGTTTGGAAATTGATTCAGTGGATGATTTTTGGCGTTTATTGACAGCATTATTAGCGTCGGTCCCAATAAGATAAGACGTTATCAATGGTTTTAACCCATTGAAAATATGACATAATGGCCGCCATGCATTGCTTAAGGCGGCCAGTATGATGATAAACACACCGATTCAAATCTCTTTTGGTAATCATCTCGTGTATTGCGAGAAAGGTGATAATTTACTTTCTGCGTTATTAGAACAAAAAGTGGACGTTCCATACGGCTGTCGTGCCGGAATATGTCGCTCTTGCGAAGTTGTTAATGAAGTAACACAAGACACGATACTGTGTTGCCAGACGAAGGTTGATGCGCCACTTGTTCTGAATGCTTATGTGCCTTCCGCTATTGTGAGTGTTAAGGTAATAGAAATTGAATGCATTTCTCCATATTGTTATCAGATCGCTTTGTTCGGGCCACTTGATCATGTTTTTGGTTTGGCTCTTGATGTACACGTGCCAGACGGCAAAAAAATTCGTACACATGTCGAGTCGAACGCATCGGATGTTTTGTACATCGCAATAAACCCTTTTCAATCACAACATCATGCTGACTTTATCGCATCTGTGAAAGAGGGCGGCAAAATCAAGATCAATACGGTGAAGAGTGCGAATACAAGAGCGGTTTCACGCTTTAATTCGCTCTCCCTTAACCCTCGTCTACCGACCTGTTTAATTTTAGTAAATCAAGCGCAAGCCGCACTTGATGCATGGACTGAGTATCTAGAGTCAGAGTCCATTCGTTCTACGACCTACTTTATTGCCAATGGCTCCCTTTCTGATACGACGGATGCCATCAAAGCATGGCTAACCGAGCAATCTCACTCAGTAGTGGGGTTTTCTCGTAGTCAGTGGGTGGTTCAAGGCAGTCAATTATCCCATGATGAATGGCAAGAATTGGGTCAATCGTTGCAAGTCGCTTCGTCGCAAGTGACTATGAAAAAAATCTACTTATTCTCTTAATTTAGCCCGTTTACAAGGCATCTTCATACAATGAAAATTTTACATACTTCCGACTGGCATCTTGGCCAGCATTTTATGGGGCGAACTCGCCATGTAGAACACAAGGCGTTGATTGCGTGGCTGCTACTACAAGTTCAAGAGCACGATGTCGAACTGATCATTCTGTCGGGGGATGTGTTTGATACGGGAGCGCCACCAAGCTATGCACGGGAGTTGTATAACCAATTGGTGATACAGTTGCATAACCTGTCTTGTCAGTTGATTGTATTGGCTGGAAACCATGATTCCGTGAGTATGTTGAATGAGTCCAAGCACTTGTTAGCTTGTTTAAGTACGTCTGTGATCGCAAAAACGCAGCCAGAAAATAAGAATGATCATGTTATTGAGGTGAAAGATCGACATGGCAATTTGGCCGCGATTGTCTGTGCTGTGCCTTTTATCCGACCAAAAGATCTGATGACAAGTGAAGCGAATCAATCTGAAATGGATAAAAAGCACACTTTACTGTCTCAGATTCAAGCGTTCTATTTTGATGTGTTTAAAACCGCATTAGAAACGCGTAGAGCGTCGATGAAGATGAGCGACACCATAACGGATGTGGTTCAAGGCAGTTTGTTTAATACCGAAGTACCCATCATTGGCACTGGGCATTTGACGACATTAGGGGCGAAAACCTCCGAATCAGTGCGTGACATTTACATTGGCACATTAGAATCCATTCCCGCACAGGCATTTCCTCCTTTTGATTATTTAGCGCTTGGGCACATTCATCGAGCACAAGTGGTGGCGGGGAACGAGTGTCAGCGTTATTCAGGATCGCCAATTTGTCTCAGTTTTGATGAGTTAAATAAGAACAAAAGCATGGTTCTGTTAGATACAAAGCAGGTATCGGACTTAGGTGTATTCGAACCAATACTGCTTGCTATTCCCAGCTTTCAATCGATGAAAACCATTCGCGGAGACATTAAGGATGTCTTGAATGAATTAACGGAGTTGGTTGCGCAGTTGGACGAGGATGCGCCATCCATTTGGTTAGAAGTGAAGGTGACCACCGATTCGTATTTGAATGACGTGCAAAAACGCATTCAAGAAATTATTCAGGGTTCTCCTGTGGATTTACTAAGAGTGACACGCACAGCGAAAACGCAAGTGGTGGATCATTCCAACACAACCAATGAAACGTTGACGGAATTGACTGTGGAAGATGTATTCGAACGTTGCCTTGCGTCTTCCACGCTAGCAAAAACGGATCAAACAGAAGATATACAAGCCTTAAAACACGTATTTAATGAGTGTCTAAGCGCCATGGAAGAAGGAGACTTAGCACCATGAAAATTTGTTCCGTTAGATTGAAAAACATCAACTCACTAAAAGGTGAATGGAAAGTCGATTTTAGTAAAGCGCCTTTTAGTGATGCGGGCATCTTTGCGATCAGTGGCCCAACGGGGGCGGGTAAAACCACCTTATTGGATGCAATTTGTTTGGCGTTATTTCACGAAACGCCTCGTATAAAAGTTTCTCCAACGTCCAATGAAATAATGACACGTCATACCTCTTCCTGCCTTGCCGAAGTTGAATTTGAAGTGCAATCCAAACGATATCGTGCATTCTGGGGGCAACGCCGTGCACGGGGTCAAAGCGATGGCAAACTGCAACCCATCAGTGTTGAGCTCAGTGAAGTCAGTGCAGTAGACGATGATGAAACAGGTAAGGTACTGACTAATAAAATTCAAGATAAGCTCACACTCACAACAGAGTTAACTGGGTTGGATTTCTCGCGTTTTACCAAGTCTATGTTGCTTGCTCAAGGCAGCTTTGATGCATTTTTACACGCGAAACCAAATGACAGAGCGGATCTATTAGAAGAATTAACCGGAACGGAAATTTACGGCGACATTTCTCGTTTTGTCTTTGATACGCATAAACAAAAATATCAAGAACTGAAAGAATTATCGGTGTTGTTAGAGTCCACATCCATAATGGACCAGCAAGAGCGTGTTCACAGACAGGAAGAGCAGGCTCGTCTTTTAAAAATGAAAGAAGACTGTGCTCAAGAGTTAACACAACTGGCGCATAAGATTGATTGGTTGAAGCAATCGGAACAACTAACGGAGCAAAAAAATGCCTGCGCATTGCAGGTTGAGCAATCAAAAGCCGCATGGGGTGCCTTTTTACCTGAATTAGAGAAGCTAACCAAATCAAAAGCCGCCATAGACATTGAGCCTTTATTTCTAGCGTCAAAGCAGTCAGAAAACGTACTGCAAGAAAACAGTCGTCTTGGGCAAGCGCTAACGGATGTTGGCGTGACATTGACGGCTGAAAAAAACGCTCTTGATGGCGAATTGGAACGGGTCAATAAGGTTAAACAAGAGGCTGACCAAGAAGTAGATGCATTTGAAGGCATTGTTCAAGATACAATTCAACCACTGCTGAACCAACAACAATCATTAGATAAAGATTTGCAAAGTACCCTAGTGGAGTATGCAGAGACACAGGCGCGTCATCAGACGATTGTTGAAAAATTGGGTACCATTCGTGCTGAAATAAAACAGCATTATGACGATAGAAAAACCAATGAAGCGGTGTTATCCAGTATTCAAAACCTGGAGCAGGTTTCACAGTCATTGATGGGTTGGACTCAGCAAGCAGAGCAGTTAAATGAGCTGAATCAACAGCACCAAGTACGTTATCAACAGCATCAAAAAGCATTACAAGAACGTGAGAATGAGTCCGTCCTGCGTACACAAATGGTTGCAAAATCTGAATTTATTCAACAGAGAAAAGTGCAACAAATGGACGCCATTAATCGCGTGCATGCTAAGTTAGACGCGTTGACTCAAGGCTTGTCTATGACACAATGGCAACAGTCTTTTTGGCAAAAGCAAGAGCTTCAGAATGGATTGGATGCGTTGTTAAGGTTGCAAACTCAAGCTCTGCAAATACACCATGCAAATGGCGTTACTACGTCACGTTGCATCGAGCTAGGACAATTTCAGCAACAGCAAGAACAGGCGTTATTAGACAAGCGTAACGTCTATAAACAGACCCATACCCATGTAAAAGATTTGCAACAATTGCTGGAAGCTCAAAGAAAAATTGCCGATTTAGACGCATTGCGACACGAGTTGGTCGATAACGAAGAGTGCCCTCTATGCGGTGCATTGGATCATCCTTTTGCGAGCAATCTAACCACACCAAAAATTAACGAAACCGCCCAAGCCTTGGCAGAAAAGCAACAGCAGTTACTTTCTATAGAAAAAGAAGGTCAACAGATCAGAGAGAGCTTGGTTCAAATAACGTCGGAACTGACGTACCTTCGGGGAAATGAGCAAGTCGCGCATGAACAAATCAATGGCATTCAAGCGGAATTTCAGCAGGTTTTGTCACAGTTGCTAACGGTCGAAAGCACAGAGACAGGAAAAAACGTGCCTGCGGATGGAAGCACACCCGTGATAGAGCGCTTACATGCGTTAACGTTAAGGCATACAGAAGAATTGCAACAGGCGATACAAGACAATCGTCAACAACTGGACACACAGAAACAGTCACTGGAAGCCATTGAGCGGCACGAAAAAGAAGAGCATCAGCTGACAGATGAATTAAAAACAATTGAAAAAGAAGAAGGGGAAACCACTTCTACACTCCAACAATTGGATCAGTCTCTACTCTGGAGGCAACAAACGATTGAACAACTGGACGATGAACTGACTCAGTCTTTGTCCCGTATTTCATTGCTCGACAATGAATTATCTACAGTGGCTCAGACTCAGCAATTAATGGTTGAACATGGGCGTTACCTTGATGCATTCAACGAACTCAAAGAACGCTTAACCTTGTGCCAAACGGCAGCAGAAACAGAGCGTAAACGTGATGAACAAATCATGGTTTTGCAAAGGGATGAGTCTCATCATCAAGAAGGGCAGCTTGAGCTTGAGAAGAAGAAAGACCTTTTACAAGAGACCGAGCAAAAAAACAGGGCAGAGCTTGAACAGGTGAATCAAACCTTGTTTGAGTTTTTAGCAGGACAAACGTTACAAGAGAAAAAACAAGCGCTGAAGCAGCTTGCTGTTGAATCAACCTTGCTGCTTGAAACAGTGATGACACAATTGAACCAATGGCTACAAAGAAATACGGAAAATGAAACTCAGTTAGCCAGTAATAAAAAAGAGTATGAGAAAGTAAAAACGCAACATGAACAAGCGGTGGCGGCATGGGACAGCGCATTAACAGAAAGCGAATTTGCCTCGTTAGAAGATTGGCAAAAGAATTGTTTAGAGGTCTCTGAGCGTGATATTTTGCTGGAGACTGAAAAACGTTTATCTCAAGCAAAACGAGACGCGGAAGTACGGCTACAGCAAAGTGAGCAACAATGGTCACAACACCACAAAGACAGTCAGTATTCAGTAGATGAATTAGAGAGCCTTGTAGTGTTACTTGAGCAGTCTCAACAGATTGATAATCGTAGAGGCGATGCATTACAGCAATTGGGTGAGGTGTCTCAAGCACTTAAGATGGACGATCAAAATCAAGAGAAAAGTGCGGCTAAAAGACAAGAAATTCAACAAAAAGAAACGGAGTTGGCTCGCTTTACCCAATTGAATCAATTAATTGGCTCGGCAGACGGCGCGAAGTTTAGACGCTTTGCTCAAAGCCTGACACTCGACCATTTGGTGCATCTAGCTAATCAAAGGCTTAATGCCTTACACAAACGCTATTTACTGCAGCGTAATACCACAGGCGCAGATGCATTGGCACTGGAGGTAATGGATACGTGGCAAGCGGATACGGTCAGGGCAACGGAAACCTTGTCCGGAGGTGAGTCTTTTCTGGTTAGCCTTGCGTTGGCTCTGGGGTTATCGGATCTGGTATCACATAAGACCAGCATTGATACGCTTTTCTTAGACGAAGGGTTCGGCACACTCGACAGTGAAACATTAGAGATGGCGCTTGATGCGTTAGATAACTTACACGCCACGGGCAAAACCATTGGTATTATCAGCCATGTGGAAGCGTTGAAAGATCGGATACCTGTGCAAATTAAAGTGACGAAAATGTCTGGTTTAGGCATTAGTCGACTGGCCAAAGAATTTAAAATGGTCGAATCAGAGTAGCGTTTTCATTCTCTGCTTGCGTCGTCAGCGCAGTGCTTATGTAGATCCGGCCTTCAGGCCGCACATTTTCCTCTGTGCTTACCACTATCTTGGAACACACGACTGCTTGCGTCACTGTCGTCGGCAGGTTGGAAAAGCCGTAGGCGTCTTTCAACATTGTGTTGGTGTTTTAAACAGTACAATTTTCATATTATTTGATCAAGAGGGTTGTTTGTACCAGCAAAATGTTGACCAATTACATGAGTATAAATTTGTGTTGTAGACACATCATTATGACCGAGTAACTCTTGTACTGTTCTTATATCTTGGCCTGACATCAATAGATGAGTTGCAAAGGAATGTCGAAAAGTATGGCAATTTACTCTTTTTTCTAAAATGTTAGTGACCGCGACCGCTTTTTTTAATACTTTACGAGGGACTGATTCATGTAAATGATGGCGACATAATTCCCCTGTTATAGGGTGAGGGCTGATCGACGCGGAAGGGAATAAATACATCCAGTTGAATTGACGAAACGCATTTGGGTACTTTTTAGAAAGTGCAAAGGGTAAAGAGGGGCCATATCCTTTTGCATTATCGCTTTGCTGGATCAGATGTGCATATTTTTTCTGTTTATTTAAAGATTCAGACAGTTTACGGCTAAGTATAGTTGTTCTGTCTTTATTACCTTTGCTGCATCGTACCGCTAAACTGCCTTGATCCAAATTAATATCTTGGATGCGAATACGTAAACATTCACTAATTCTAAGCCCAGAGCCATAAAGTAATGAGAAAATTAAATGATTTCGTTCATTTAAGACGGTTAGAATTTTTTGTACGTCACTCGACTCTAATACAATAGGTAAACGTCGGCCTTGCTTAGCATGTTGAAAGCCTAAATCTCCTAAAGGTTGATCAAGTAGTTTGTTATATAAGAAGGCAAGTGCATTGAGTGCCGATTTTTGAGTATTGATTGCCACGTTTTTTTCTACGGCAAGAAACGATAAAAACGTTTTTACTTCTTCGGCTCCCATATTATGAGGATGTTGTAGTTTATGGAATCTAATAAAATACTTAATCCAATATAGATAAGATTTTTCCGTTTTTAGGCTGTAACCACGCAACCTTAACTCATTACGAATGAAGTTAAGAAAAGGGCTTGAAGACATCACACACTCCTTGTGGATAAAGTAGTAAGCTGTATGAATATACAGTTTATTTTTCAGTTTGACAATATTGTGCTCGTTTTGTCTAAAAAATAACCGTGAGTGTGCTTGAATTGTATTAGCAGAAATGTGAAAAGTGTTTTAGTATTAATGAATAAGAATTCATGGACCGTTCTTTTTCATAAATAACACGCTGTGAATAAAGGATATAACCCGCATGCTTGTCTTTCCTGCTTTTGGCTTTGTGGGAAAGTTTATAATTTTCTTATCCTTCAAATTCTTATAGAGATATTTGAAGGTTTTAGAAAATGTGTAAACACGCATGCGGACTATTAAAATGTTATATGCCTAGGAGTACAAATGTCAGTTATCGCGAATACGCCTAAACCTCCATATTTTGCCGTGATATTCACATCTACACGTACAGAGGATGATAATGGTTACGGTGAAATGGCTAATAGAATGGTTGAATTAGCAGAGCAACAATCTGGTTTTCTGGGGATGGAATCTGCAAGAGAGGATGTAGGGATAACTGTTTCTTACTGGACTGATCTAGATTCAATTAAAAATTGGAAAGCGAACGCTGAGCACTTAGAAGCTCAAAAAACTGGACGTAAGTCTTGGTATGCGTCCTTCAAGGTGCGTATATCAAAAGTAGAACGAGATTACGGCATATAACAAAGGTTTTCAAGGCGGACAAATTACAGTTGGCTTTTTGTTCGTGCCTCACTTATTTTAGCCAACTGCAATTTGCCGCTTAAAACGGCGTTATAACTCAAGGAGCATTTATGGATAAATCAGAGAAATTGAAGAACACCATGAAAAAAGGAAAATGGCATTTTATTTTGTGGCATGGTGTTATTGGTTGGGGAATTCCTACCGCAGTGTTGTTCAAGTTGATAATGCATTTCACCGGAGAGACCTCATTTATAGATGGCCTATTAACTGCCTTAATAATATTTCCGATTGGAGGCATTTTTTTTGGGGCAATTATGTGGGTGATAATGAGTAGGCAATATCAAAAACTTAAATCCGAATAAATTGAGTTATAACAAGCCGTTTAACGAAAACGCCAGCAAACAACGCTGGCACGGACTCGCAAACTACGCTCGCCCGTTAACGGAGCGTTAGTATCCAATACCATTACTTTAGGAAATAATTATGAATCCAATCATTCAAAAGACTTTAGGTGGACTATCTAAAGAATATTATGTTCGCCAATTTCTATTTGGTTTAATTTTCCCCGCAATACTCTATTTTATATCCTCTCAAGGTACCGCCGATGGAATGCCTGCGAGTTTGATATTATTGTGTATTGTTAATGCCTTTTTATATCCTTATTCAAGATTCGTTTATGAAAGTGTTGTTGGCTATATTCTTGGAGATACGGTTCTTTTTGGTAGTATTTTCGTAGTAGCTATTACTAAATACATCACAATGTCAATTTGTTGGGCTGCTGCAATATTCATTGCACCTGTAGGGCTGGTGTACTTATACTTCTATCACACAAAGCAAGATACTAACAAGCAAAGTCAATCGGACGCATAAATGCGCCGCTGCTTTGGGCGTTAGCTTTCAAAAGGAGAAACAATGCAAATTGAAGAGAAAATAAGAATTAAGGCAACTCCTGAACAGATATTTCCCTTTTATGAAAATGTTTCAGAGTGGTCATCTTGGGACCCAGATGTTCAATCATCATCAATTGAAGGTGAATTTAAAGCAGAAGCCAAAGGAAGGCTAAAGCCTGCAAAAGGTCCAGCGGCAAAGATTGAATTTAGTGAAGTAACAAAGAACAAATCTTTCACAACAATAAGTAAATTACCTTTGTGCACAATGAGCTTTGTGCATAAGCTGGTTCCATCAAGTGAAGGAACAGAAGTTACTCATAAAGTCATATTTTCAGGCTTACTTTCCCCCTTGTTTGGTCGTCTTATTGGAACTGGTATAAGAAAAGGACTTCCGGCAACCATGCAAGGGCTAAGGAATGCTGTTGAATCAAAAAGCTAACACGCCGCTTCTACGGAAAATTTGTTCGCTGTCGCTCTCAAATTCCCGCAGGGCCTGACGTTATACGTTTCTCGTGGTGCGGAGTAGTTTAAAATATGGATTTTGATAAAAACAAATATAAGGTATGGAAGTTACCAAATTGGATGCTATTGCACTGGGTTTTAAACCCTGGTCTAGCTTTCAATGAACTTGTACTTGGGCAGCGTATTCCTAAAGTAACTTTGATAGATAAACAAAGTGATGCGCCTCTCATGGAAAGGCAATACATACCATGCCCGCATTGCAAGACCATTCATAATGGTTTGTTATGGTCTAAAAAAAACGCACTGGGCAATTGGTTTGGTTACCTCTGTCCAAATTGTCATGAAATAATACCTTGTTTATGGAATGTCACAAGTCTTGTTCTTTTAACACTAACTTTTCCTATATGGGGTTGGTTTAAAAAGCCTCTCAAAAACAGGTGGTTAACAAAGAAAATCAAACTTCAACAAGAAACTAATAACAGCGAAGAGCTGCCAAAAGCTGAAAATACATCTTGGCTAAAAATGGGGCTTACATACGGTATTATTATGTTTTGCGTTATGTCTTTGCCTAAGATAATTAGCGAAGATGTATCATACACATATATAGTTACTCAATTTTCTATTTGGCTAGCAGCAGGGTTAGCTTTTGGTGGGATCATGAAACTATTTTTAGGTCGAAGTAAAAACGTATAATAATCCAATCAATTCGTTCGCTATGCTCACTGGGACAAAACTCGTTGGCTTTCCCTCGGGCCTCGGTCATTATAGCCAACAAGTTTTAGCCCATTATTGGGGCGTTATGTTTTTAAGGAGAGTTAGGTGTATAAATTAGGAATATTGTCATTAGCATTGCTAGTCGGCTGTGCAACTCAAGTTCATGAGATTAATAAGTATGAAGAGTCAGAAAGCTATTCATACGCAAACAGCTATTCTTATGATTCTGACGGGAACTACCAAAAGGTTTATGATCTTAGCCAAGAGCAAGCTAAAACAGGTATAGGGTATAGATATATTTCTAGTGCTTTAATACAAAAACATAATGAGCACTGGAGCGGTATTAACCGTAACTGCTCTGATAAATTTAGAGGGGAAATTGAATCTTTTAATATGGTGGTTGCTATTTCCTTTAATGGAAATGTAGAAGATATAGTAAGCACTAAGAATAATGATTTTGTTGATTGCTATAAAGCTAAAATTAAAAAAATTACTTATCCTAAGCCACCATTTAAGAATTTCTATTTTTACATTTCAGGGAACGCAAAAACATAACAAACCAATTATTCCGACCTCAACTCGCTGCGCTCTTTTCGTCGGCATATTGGGGCGTTAGTTGCCAAAGGAGAGTCTAGTGAAAGTTGATGATATTAGAGTTTTTATTCCTAGCAAGGATTACGAAATATCCAAATCCTTTTATCAAGCATTGGGTTTTCAAATGGATTATGTCACTGATGACTTATCCCTATTTGAAAACGGCGAATGTACTTTTTTCCTACAAAGGTTTTATAACGAAGATTTAGCTAAAAATTTAATGTTTCAACTTTCTGTTTTAGATATAAATGAGGCTTTTGAAATTATTTCTAGTCTAGATGGTTTCGACATAAAGTATGAACCAATTAAAACAGAACATTGGGGTAAAGTTGTTTATTTGTGGGGGCCATCGGGAGAGCTTTGGCACGTCACAGAGTTTAGCAACTAACAAGCAAATTAAAAGGACTAAAAACAGCGGGCTGTTCGCTTCGCTCCATTTTAGCCCACTATTTTTAGCCCATTATTTGGGCGTTAGGTTACACGGAGGTAAACAGAAGCATGAACGTATATTTAATCATTTCAGGTGTATTAAGTGCTATTGCCGCCTTATTACATGTTGGTTGTATATACTTCGGCGCATCTTGGTATCGTTTCTTTGGTGCTGGAGAGCAAATGGCTTTAATGGCGGAGCAAGGGAGCTCTCAACCAACTATCATTACTTCAGGTATTATTTTAGTTCTTACCATTTGGTCACTTTATGCATTCTCTGCGGCTGGTGTTATTTTTAGATTACCTTTATTACGTCTAGCACTTATTCTAATTACTTCTGTTTACTTTATCCGTGGTATTGGTGGTTTTGTTTTAATTAATTCAAATATGGAGCAAGGCCCAGAATTTTGGTTATGGAGTTCTGTCATTTGTATGTTATTCGGCATTACACATGCGATTGGTTTAAAAAAGCAATGGGCAAAGTTTTGAGTAAAGTGTAACCTAACAAGTGACTATGGTGTCAATTCCTAATGTTAAACCATTTTAGGGCTCCACATGACACCATCTCTCACCATCGAATTTATGATCACTACGAGCTTTCTTATACAGGCAATAATGGCGACTTTTTTAGGTTTTCCAGCGGTAACCATTCGATGATAAATCTCTTTAAATT
>NZ_JBLIXL010000028.1:0-40378 GCF_047525455.1 Marinomonas phycocola | reverse complement strand
CTTAATGGTAAGGTTATTGGCACTGGTGTTGTTTCAGAGTCACAAAATGATGATGGGAAATATACATATTCAGTGGCCGTTAAAGGGTCTGATTTAGCCAATACGACATCAAACCCTTCTCTTGTTGTCACTGTTTCAGGCGAAGATCAGGCTGGAAATGCATTTGAGGCTTCTAACACAGCAGCGTATGAGAATGGAACAGGAAGAGCCGTTATCGTTGAGCCTCCTGTTATTACTAATGTTACAGACGACTCTGCGGCTTCTGATTATTCTCTTGTAACGCTTCATGGTACAGGAGAGCCAGGTGCGTCAATCACTCTTTATGTGATTCCAGGCTCTACTGGAAGAGGAAAGAATCCCAAAACGGATGAATACACGAAAGTTGATGATGATTCAATCACTGTAGATGGCAGCGGTAACTGGACGGTAGATATTTCTAATCTGGACGATGTTCCAGTGGGTGACCATGAATTTTTCAAAGCGGTTCAAACTGATACGAATGGTCATGTTAGTGCTGAGTCGAATGCGCTCCATTACTGGCATGGCAATGGTGGTGGTGGTGGTGGCCATCACTTTCATGGCAAGCCTGGTGTGATGAGTACGGAGTCAGGTGATGATTTCATTCTGCTTGGTGAAGGTAGCGATCAAGTTCATATAAACGCTAATGATAACAATGATGCAGTGACTATCGATGGCGGTGCAGGTGATGATCTAGCTAGGTTTAGTAAAGATATATCGGAAATGCAGTCAATTACATTAGCCGATAATGGAAATGTAATTATTGTTGATGATCAGGGTGATACCAACGTTTTTGTTGATTTTGAAGGTTTCAGGTTCAAAGATGACCAATATAATAAAGAGTCGTTACTCGGCAATGGCACAAACAATGTGCAGGCGTTTATTCACATTTACACTTACCAAGGTAGACGCGAGACCGAGACGGCAGACAATTTCGATACTTTTGATGCAAAGAGTAATCTAGTGATCGGCGGTTCTTTACACTCAGGAGGTACTGTCACGTCTATTACTATCACGGATAGTAAAGGTGGTTCAATTGTTATCGAGTCTGATAACATTTTTCCACAGAAAGCAGAATCTAATTCCCAATACCCAGGGGGGTTATCTTTTGAGAACAAGGTTGATATTACAAGCTTGGCTGATGGAGACTTTAGTGTTGTTGTTGATGTTGTCGATAAAGATGGGAATAAAGGACGTGACGTTAACTTACTCAAAAAAGATACGGTAGATGATGAGATTGCGACACCGTCTATTGCATTCGAAAGCCCAGGATCTGATGGTGTTTATAATAGCAATGAGCTGGGAGACGATGGTAAGGTTACAGCGACAATTACTGTGACTGGATCTAAAATTGGAGATACGTTGACCTATACTGTAAATGATGAAAGTTCCGTTACGATCAAATTAACAAGAGCGTTGATTGAAAGTGGGATTACCATTGAAGTATCTCCAGAAGACACCGTAACAGCGACCTTGTCGGATGCGGCTGGTAATACATCAGATGAGGTATCAAATGCAGCAGCAAAAGCGAATATTTCTACTACTGCTACTAATAGCTCTGTAACGTCTAGTGCAGCGGCGGGCGTTGAAAGCCAAGACCAAAAGGGTGCTTCCAATAAAGAAGAGCAGTCTGAGAAAGAAGAGCAGTCTGAGAAAGAAGGCGACTATGGTCTGTTGACGAAAAAAGAACCAGGGTTGTTTCCAGAGTCAGATGATAATAAAGAGAACGAGCCGAGTCTCCCAGTTGGTGATAAAAACAACAATGCGGGTAATGAAGGTACGCAACCTAACCTTGGTGAAAAATTGAATCCTAAAGACGTGCTTACCACGGAAAACAATTCATCGGATTATTCAGACCCTGAATCGCAGGGTCAAGCGAAGAATGGTGAAGCTCAGGGTAATGATAAGCCTGTTGATTCACCCGAGCAAGCTGGAGCGGCTGATTATGCTGGCGATAGCACCTTTCACGATCAACTAAGTGGTATTAATCCAGATGGTTAATATTATGATTGAGTGTTCTAAAGGCCCGCATTAGCGGGTCCTTTTTTCGATAAGTGAATAAAATATGTGTGCTGATGTGGTCGAACCTGAATAATGGCGTTTCACTCTTGGTACGCCATTATTCAGGCTCGACCAGTTATTGGTGGAATGAACTATATTTATATTCTAGGGTATAATCGTTTAGTTTAATATGAATTCAGCAAAACCATCTTCACCGACTTCAACAAATGACATGGATTCAGGTGCGACATTTCTCGCTTTTGGTGATGTTTTAAAGCTGACTGTTGCGCTGCCAAATGTATCTGAGAAGGACCAATTCTGATCGGCTTCAGGATCAATTTTATTTTGCGTTAACAAGTAGTTAGCAACAACATCACGGTTTTTATCAGGAGCATGTATAACAACCGTAGACCCATCTAAACCAGGGAATTTACCACCACCACCAGAACGGTAGTTGTTGGTAACAACCAAGAAGTCTTGTGTCAAATTAATTGGTTTTCCCATGTAAGTCACATTATTAATACGGTTATTCCCTTCGATTAATACCCCTTTGTCGTCATAGCGATTAGGTTGAGTAACATCAATCTTATATTCAACGCCATCTAACACATCAAAATTATAAGTTGGGAATTTTGGATTGATTAGGGCTTGTTTGGTCGAAGATTTTGGATCAATTTGATTAAACTGTCCAGCTGCACGCTCTAACCATTCAACCACTTGTGCACCCGTTAATTGAACCACTTTCAGATCATTTGGATAAATATATAAATCACTTACGTTCTTCAACGCGATGTCACCTTTAGGCACATCGGTAAAGTAATCTGCCCCCCCACGGCCACCCGCTTTAAATGGCGCGGCTGCGGATAGAATAGGCATGTTGTCATAAGACGTGCCGCGAACGATATTTTTTGTATACCAGATCTGAGCATTATTAACGATTTGGATAGAAGGATCATCTTGTACTAATGCAAAGAAGCTGTTGATATCCGATGTGGTTTCACCCACTTTACGGCGCATATACTCTAATGCGCCCTCATGCTCACTCCGAACTGCATCATTAATGCTTTCATCCGCGTCTACAAGAGGCAATTTCTTACGTCCATCTCGACGGTAAATCGCACGCACAGAGGCCGTACCGTCTTTCACTTTCCAACCCTCTCCATTTGGTTCAAGTATTAGATCAACCACACCTAAATGACTGCCCCAAAAACCTGGCATTGTTGCAGGTACGCCAAATACCGTACCTTTTTCGCCATCAACACCTTCGTAGGATTCAATTGTCTTATCACCAGGAAAAATACGATGTGAATGACCAAATAAGATTGCATCAATCCCCTCTACTTTGGCTAAATGGTAGCTGGCATGCTCTTCTCCTTTTTTATGTGGGTTGTTATACATGCCACTATGAGGAATCGCGACTACAACATCAGCCCCTTTTGCTTTCATTTCAGGAATGTATTTTTTAGCACTTTCTACGATGTCTTTCGCAATCACTTTACCCGTTAGATTGTCTTTATCCCAGTTCATGATCTGCGGTGGTGTAAAGCCAATGTAGCCAATTTTTATTGTTTGTTCGTTGCCTTCACTATCAATTACTGTTTTTTCTTTGATAATGTATGGTTGGAAATAGGGCTGATCATTATCAGGATTGCCATCACCATCATCGACATAAACATTGGAAGATGTATAAGGAAAATTCGCACCGTGTAGCGATTTCGCAAGGAAGTCTAATCCAAAGTTAAACTCATGATTACCTATATTACCTACATCGTAATCTAATAAGTTCATCGCTTTAAATGCTGGGTGAACTTCACCAAAACGAAGAATACGGCCCTTTGCCATAAAATCCCCTAAAGGCGTTCCTTGCAATAAATCACCGTTATCAACAAGTACTGAATTGTCTACTTCTGCTCGTGCTTGTTTAATCAATGTAGCCACACGAGACAAACCCACTGAGTTACTCTGCTTATCACCGTAATAATCATAATCTACCAAGTTCATATGAATATCCGTTGTTTCCATTACTCGTAAGTCAATGGTTTGAGCATGTGCTAATCCAGCTACAGTCAATGCTGTAAAAGATGCAATTGCCGTTTTCAAAAAAACCGTTGGTTTCATGCTTTCTCTCCAAGATTCGTTTTTTATAATAAGCTTTAAATGTGTTACTTTTGACCAAAAAGACAGGTTACCAATAGAGTAAAATAATGTGAACGAAAAAGATGACATTATGATTACACAAGCGAAACATTCATACAGTACAACGCCTGTATATTAGCGTTTTAACCAGCGCCACACGAAAATAATATTCACTAAAGCACTCGCAATATAAGTGTACGCACACGCCTTCAATATTCGCTTGACTGCGGGTATATCTTCTTTATGAATGTAATCCCCTTCGACTAAAATAGGTAATGCCTTGCGAAAACTGGCATCCATTTCTTCGGGTAAAATAACAATGTGTATGAGCACTCCTGCAATACCAGTTAAACCAACAGCCAATACATGAAGTGGCACAGCATAAGGAAGCTGTAATAAGGCGGTAATAACAGGCCAGCCAAACAACACTATTGAACCCGCTTTTCTAAAAAAGTGCGCTAAGGGTAAGTATCGTAAACGTAAATTCGTTATTTTTTCTTTCTTACCATATTGAATTGCATGGCCAACTTCATGAGCTGCAACCGTAATCGCAGTAAGAGATTGTCCATAAAAGTAACTCGGGCTTAAGCGTACGCTGTTGGCTCTCATATCATAATGATCTTTGCCTTCTGTCGTCTGCTCTACTTTGATATTTAGCTCAAAACGATTTGCTAAATGCTGAGCAAACTCCCCTCCCGTTCCAGGGAAATCTTTACGATGGAATGCATAACGTTTTAAGGTGTACCTCACCCACAAGCTCGGTGCAAAAATAAGAAAAGCAAAAATAATAAAAGCGATAATCCACACAATAAAACCTTTTACCTAATATAAAACAACATTGAATTAAAGAATCAGAAAATTTACATCTGCCTTATTTTATACTAATACAAATGGTAGCATTGATTTCATTATACTCATCTTTTATGCGCTTTCTTCAAATACATTTAGATGATTTAACCAAATTATTTTCCGATTGTTACACAGTATTCACACATGAAAAACCCATTTATTATTCCTATATTAAGCATACTAAAAGAGCATAAAGAAGGGTTACCAGAGTTCGATATAATACGTACTCTAAAATCCCAATTTCCCGATTTTTCTACATTAGCTACAGACGCTAATCTCTGCTTATTTAGACAACATTTTCTCGTCATGAACGCCTTATATCAATTACAAACGCAACTTTGGCAGGACGAGAAACTGAAACTGTCCATCTCTCCTATGCATATCCAAATTGATTTTTCCTATTTAAACAAGCTGCCTCCCTCTAAGCATGATGAAAAAATACAAGGAACAAACGTTAACCACTCTGCTGAAGTAAAGCTGGCCAATTACTACTTAGATTGGAGTGAATACACAGATACGGATGAAGCCGAAGTAAAATTACTTTTAGATAATTTTTTTAAAGGAATGCAGCATCCAATCAAATTTGATCAAGCCTATAAAACGCTAAACCTACCTAAAGATGCGACCTATTCTGAAATAAAAAAACAATATCGATCACTAGCAAGCCAAGCTCATCCAGATAAAGGAGGATCTTCTACAAAATTTATTGAACTACGAGAAGCATTTGAACTGCTTTCTCATCATAAATCAGCGCAAACATAAATGAATACGAAATATCATATTACAAACCGTAAATATTGATATAACTTAAAAACACAAATTCTCACTGTAATATATATAAGATTCGTTCTACAATTAATCACTTCACTTATTCCATAATGTTATTTAATCAAAGGCCGTCTAGCATGATGAGGTTTGTATTAAGTATTGCTTTTATTTTTCTATCATTGAATGTCAATGCTTTTGATATACCTGAACCAGATGGCACTTATATCACTCAAGATCTACCAACTTGGATTGAATCAACGCCACTGCCTCCTGAAGAAGTATTATTACAACCTTTTAACCCAGATAGCTTCCCAACTTATACTAGTTTTTCAAATAAGACATTTTGGCACAAGCTCTCTTTTCCTCCTTTTCACGACGAAATAAACCAAACTTTTTACTTAAAAGTCAGCAACTTCATGATAGATGAACTAAATTTTTATCTTTTTCATGATAAAACGTTTATTCAAGAGTGGATCCGAGGAGACACTCAAGCTTGGAATTTATCAGGGCCTTATGAAGGCATTTGGATTCCGATTAGCCTCCATAAAACAGAAGAAACCCACCTATTAATTCGTAGGCACAGCACAGGCCCCGTTCTTTTACCTATCGCTCTATACAATGAATGGAACATCGAGCAAGCCAAGGATCAGCAAAAGACCTTCTGGGTCATTGCATTAACGTCATTAACCATTCTGCTATTTTATAATATTGTTATTTACTCTTTAACACGGGTATCTGCTTTTATTTATTATGTATCGTTTAATGCAGGCTTAATTGTCTCTCTCGCTTGCATTTTAGGTTTTGACCGATACTTCTTCTATTGTGAGCCTCTACAGCAATGGCTTACGTCGCATTTCCTCACTTTGCAAACCTTTCTACTTTGGGGAATTTGCCGATTCAGTTTGCATTTTCTTAATTTAAAACTGCATTATCCTGAATTTTGGAAACATAGATTCAAAATAGACACTGTGTTATTAAGCTTTCTTGGATTGAGTTACGTTCTTACAGAAAGCGCCATGGCGCCCATCTTCCTTTTGCTTCAACTTATAGTTCCCTCTTTATGCGTTTATTGGGCTATCTACACGAAATCATCCCATAAATTGTTTACTCGCTTATACATGTTCTCGTTGGGCTTGTTAATTATAGGATCTTTGGTTGGATCTGCTATTTATTGGAACCTTCTTCCATACAATGGATTCACTGAATACCTTTTTTTAATCACAACCGTTGTCCAATTATTAGGGTTTTCATTTGCTTTTAGTTCTCATGTAAGGCAAGCCAATCATGCTCAACATTTGCTCGCTCTTACAGATACCATGACAGGATTGCCTAATCGTCAATTTTTATTGTCTCAATTAGATTCAAACTTCAAAAAAGCCCGAAAAGAAAACTTTATCTTAAACCTTGTTCTAATTCGACTTATAGGTCATCACACTCTTAGCCAAGCAGTTGGCCCTGCCAATGCAGATCAAGCCGCTAGCCAAGCCTTTCTAAGTATTAATGATGCATTAACCAATCTGACGCATGTTGAAGCCATTAAATGGGGTCATTCGTCCCAAGTAAAATTAATTCGAGTCAGTTCAAGTAATTGTGTTTTCTTAACATCATCAAATGACATCGACAATATACTCACCGAGTTGATTCCAACGTTCGAAAAAAGCGTTTGGATTGATGGTTTAGAATTCCAACATAATATTAGTATTGGAGTAGCCCAGTACCCTAAAGATGCAAATACTATCGAGAAGCTCTTTCATTGTGCCCAACTAGCCACTGAGGAAAACCGACAAATTCACAACAGCTGGACAAGATACGATGAAAAATTTAAATCAAATCACAAACACCAATTAAACATTCTTTCTTTACTAAACAGAGATTTAAAAAACAAACAGCTAGAATTTCACGTGCAACCCAAAGTAAGCTTAAAAGACCAAACTATTGTAGGCGCAGAAGTGTTATTACGCTGGACAAATAAAGAATTAGGGGTCATGTCTCCAGCTGTCTTTATTCCGTTAGCAGAGCAAGCGGGGCTTATTTTAAAAGTAACTCAATACATTATCCAAGAAGTGTTTTCATGGGTTAGCCTACACCCACACCTAACACAAGATAGGCATCTCTCTATTAATATTTCTGCTAAAGACTTATTACATACGGACTTTTCTAAAACAATCGTGGCCCTGAAGAAACAGTACGATATCCCTGCTCATAATATTATTTTAGAGGTGACAGAAACCTCTATGTTTGAAGATAATGAAGTGTTCAGAGTGAATGTGTCTTTACTACGAGACCATGGCTTTGCTTTTTCTGTGGATGATTTTGGTACTGGCTATAGCTCAATGCACAATGTGATCACCTTAGACCCAGTCGAAATCAAGTTAGACAGAGTCTTTGTGAAAGACATAAATCAGTCTAGAATTAACCACATCCTCAGCGGGTGCATCATTGATTTGTGTACAAAAACTCGGTCTAAAAGCACGGCAGAAGGTATTGAAAAAATTGAGGAGATGCAGACATTACTGGCACTAAACTGCCAAATAGGTCAAGGGTATTTCTTCCATAGGCCTATGACGCCTGATAACTATTTAGCTTTGATTAATAAAGAGGATTTACTGAAATAACACTCTTACTCGCTTTATTTCAACTTTCTGACTTGCTACATTAGCATCTCTAACAAAACGTTTTTGGCTTTTTTATGAAACCGTTTATCTGTAATACATTAACTGGAACGTTAAGTGAGTATGTTACAAAGTCCATTAAGCCTTTGGGGATAACTCTCTTAGCTCTCAGCCTCTTAAGCGCCTGTTCTCGCAATGAAATTGACGACAGCAATCATTTTGATAACAATGGCCGAGACTTAACATCCCAAAAAAGAGAAACATTGTATTTAGAAGAGTCCCTTCCTCCCGGTTTACCCTACCCTGATGATACCTTCCAACAGGGGTTACAACAGCAAAAGCGTTATTTAAATAAAATTAAAGATCGGGATTATCAATTTGATTCTCTGAATTTTCCCAAATCGGCTCTTATCCAAGTCACTGATGAATTAAACCAATGGATAGAAGACCCAAGGTATTATCCCAAGATTGTCGCCCATCAAATCTCTGGCCAAGATCAACGTGGTAACGTCCAAGTCACAGGCTATTACGTTCCTATTTTGCCCGTTCGCCACACTCCAGATGAGACATACCGCTTTCCGCTTTATAAAAAACCCAAACCACCCATCTGGCCTAAAGACACGCCTCTCCCGAGCCGAGAAGAGATTGATTTTGACGGTGCATTAGATGGGCTTGGTTTGGAATTAGCATACACCGCTAGCCTTGTTGATAATTTCTTTTTACATGTCCAAGGGTCTGGCGTGGTTGAATACGAAGATGGCCAAAGACGATTACTCTCTTGGGGAGGCGTAAATGGCCATGCTTATCGCAGTTTAGGAAAAGAACTCATAGAAAGAAACGAGATTGAAAAAAGCAAAATGTCAGCACAGGCCATTCGTCAGTGGTTAGCTGATCATCCTAAGCGTCAAAGAGAAATCATGTCGACCAATCCCAGTTACTTATTTTTCTCTGAAGGCCCAACCTCTCCTATTGGTGCGGCTAATTTGCCGTTAACGCCTAAATACTCCATTGCTGTCGATCCAAATGTGATTCCTCTTGGTTCTGTCCTGCTCGGGAAACTGCCTAAACTAGATGACCAAGGAGACCTTGTAGGACATGAATTTCATCTACTTTTAGCTCAGGATAAGGGTGGGGCAATTAAAGGATCAGGCCATATTGATTGGTATCAAGGTATAGGCTCTGAAGCCAAGGTATTGGCAGGACAACTCAAACACTTTGGCCATATTTGGCTATTACTTCCGACTAAAGAAGCGTCCATTCAATAACATTACAAAAATACGGTTTTGCTTAAGAGTCACTCATTCAAGCAACACCATGGGGCGTCCACTGGTGGGGTGTGGAATCACATGGTTTTGCACCTGATACAAGCCCTCTATCCTAGTCTGAGTGATTTGTGTCGCGGCATTTCCTTCTCCCATAATTCGACCACTTTTCAACAAGATCAATCTATCTGCGTATTGTGCAGCCAATTGTAAATCGTGTAATACACAGACGATCCCCATACCAGAGCCAGCCAGTACTGTTAACTGTATCATCAGTTGAGTTTGGTGATGTAAATCCAATGCAGACGTTGGTTCATCTAGAAATAAGTACTGAATTTCGCCCGTATAACTCGACCTCAGCTGAACCAATGCCCGAGCAATTTGCACTCTTTGCCGCTCACCACCAGACAATTCCAAATAAGATTGATGAGCAAGCTGTGCAACGCCCATTTGCTCTAGTGCCTGAAAGCACATTCCATTCACATCGGGCAACACCGCCTCCGCATGCACCCCCATGTGTACCACTTCTAGCGCGGTAAACGGAAAACTCAACATCACACTTTGAGACACCACGGCTCTGCGTTTACTTAAGTTTTGCACCGACCAGTCGCCCATATGCTTCCCTTCTAACGCAATCACACCATCATGAGACAGTTCGGCCCCTATCATGCAATTAAGTAATGTGGATTTCCCTGCGCCGTTTGGCCCCAGAATCACCGTTAGTTCACCAGGAACAACAGAGCAACTCACTTCCTTCAATAGTGTGTTTCCTCTTTTATAAACAGATACATCGTTTAATGTCAGCATAGGAGTTCTCTTTTTACTTGAATTCAAGTTATAAAATACTATCTGTAAAAACAGAGTAGACGCCACAGTGTAAAGCACATAGTTACGACAACGATTGGCTAGGTCGAAAAAGTAGCCAAAGAAAAAAGGGCCCGCCGAGTAAACTCGTTACAATACCCACTGGCAGTTCGGCAGGGCTAACAACAATACGAGAGAAGGTATCAGCAAGAATCATCAAGATGGCACCTAATATCGCCGAGGCAGGTATGAGAATACGATGGTCTGCTTTCCACATTAGTCGAATTAAATGCGGCACCACCAAGCCAACAAAACCGATGATGCCAGCAACCGATACAGCACACCCAACAGACAAGGCGGTAAGAAAAATAATTCTGTATTTAAGTTTCTTGGTATCTGTTCCTAAAAAACGGGCTTCAGGTTCTCCCAGTAGTAATCTATTGAGATGCCCTGATTGTTGAATCAGAAAAGCAACGCTCACTGCTGTAACCATCAATGTTACCCATACCGCCGACCACATAGCGCCACCGAAGCTGCCCATACTCCAAAAGGTCAATGATCTTAATTGCTCATCGGTACTTAGGTAAGTCAAAAAACCAACAGCAGCGCCAGCTAATGCATTAATAGCAACTCCAGCCAGTATAAGTTGCATAACATTACTCCCTCCTCTTACGTTCCCTATTTTGAAAATAAGAAGGCAAGTCAATGCACCACCGAAAAAAGCGGCTAGGCTTAACCCGTATAAACCACTCCATGCGATCCAAGCAGGAAAAAGCACAATCACTAATGCAACCGCCAACACGGCTCCACTGGAAATACCAATTAAGCCGGGGTCCGCCAATGGGTTACGAAACAATCCTTGTAAAGCCGCACCACTCACCGCTAATGTGGCACCAACACAAGCAGACAACAACACTCTTGGCATACGAATAGTAAACAGAATCTGCCCGTCTCGGCTGCTCCAGCCTTCACTAATGATGGCACTCCAATTTAAAGCATACGCTCCCACCGACAAAGATAAGAACATCGCGCCTAGTAGAAGAGTCATGATCATAATCCAAATGGACAATGAAGAGACAGAGCGTCTAAAAGGCATTCTATCTATCACAAAAGACGGCAATAAAGAGGCCTTTTTCACCTTATTCATCATACCAAAAAGACCTTAATTGCTGAGCAGCACCAATAGTTCTAGGGCCAAATCCCAGTAACAACAATCCATCCATAATAATTAAGCGACTTTCATCTTTCGCATCGGTTAAATGTAAAGAAGGCAAAGATTTCAGACCGTTTTTACTGTCATCATGGCTATTTACATCACGTCCGCCAAAAGAAGTAGAAACAATCCATTCAGGGTTCAAGTTCACCATCGCCTCTGCGGTTAAAGGCTTATACCCTTGTATCTCATGCGCTATATTTTCTCCTCCAGCTAAACGAATAATACGATCCGCAGAAGTATTGCTCCCTGCGACCATCGGGCTGCCTGTATGCTGCATAACGAACAGCACTCTGGGCTTTCTTTTATCTTTGCTAACGGACTGAGCCAATTGAATTTCATCTTGTTTCAATGAAGCAATGAGATGCTGAGCTCGTTTCTCAACCGACATAATTCGCCCAATTTTCTCTATATTTTCATATAACACATCAAGCGAACGCACCTCAGGTAACGTTACCCAAGGTAAAGACACACTCTTTAACTGGGTCAGTACTTTTATAGGGCCTGCACCTTCAGCGGAAAAAACCACATCAGGAGACAAGGACAGCACACCTTCCGTTGATAATGCTCTCATATAGCCTACTTTTTTGGTATGTTGGGCCGCTTCTGGATAATAGCTGCTGGTATCAGATCCAATAACATGATCCCCAACACCTAGTGCAAAGAGTATTTCAGTGGTTGCCCCACCAATACTGACCACTTTATCCACAGACTTAATCGGTAAGGTGGCAGACATCGCATGTGATGCTTGGAAAGCAAACGCAAGCACAGAGGCAAAACACAACGCGCTAATAAAGGTTATACATAAAGGGGTTTGCCATTTCATATCGCCTCCAGTCCCGCCACCAAGGCTTGCCATTCGCTCAGTTCTTTTTGACCCGGCTTACGAGCACCAAACAAACTGATAATCAACTCTCTTTTTGCATTAAAGCAGTCGATGGATGTAATAACACCGTCCACAGAAGGGCGCTTTACTCGCCAACAAGAAGTGATTTGAGTCGTGTCCAGATGCAAATTAAACTTAGCGTCCAGTACATTAAACCACTGTTTCATCCGCACTAACTTGTTAACAGGCCCCGTATAAATTTGCACTATTCCTTTATTTCCCACAAACACCATAATGTCTAACTGAATACCTTTTGCTTTTTCAAGCGCAATCTCAACACTGTCTAGGGCTATCGGTTGTGCATACTCAAGCCCCACTTTTTCCAAAGACTCCAAGCGGTCTATTTGCAGTGTTTTAAGAAGATCATTAAATTCGTGTACGTCTTTTAATTGAGACCAACGTGATCTCACGTCACTTGAGTTGTCTGTACCATTATTAGGAAATCTGGCCTCTTTTATTACGGACAACGCCACGGTTGCCGCTTGATCTTCAGATGTCATATCACTGACTAATGCATTCCATTGCGCCAAATCGGTAGTGTCTGTTGCATAAATTTTATGAATCGCACCACCAGCGGCATCAAAAAATTGCAAGCTGCGTCGAACGTCTTTCGCCGTGGGTTCAAAAACGGCAACCACGTGCACCCAATGCGCCAAAAACAATCTCAAATCCATATCACCTAGGTACAAGCCCATCGCATCGCCCAACACTTTTAATCCTTTGTATTCGGCTGTACGTTCATGCACCGCTTGGTCATTACGACTTAACGCCATCACTTCACCCAATGTTTCCACGCGGCGTAGTATCGTTTCGACTTCTGTTCGTAAGCGCACTCGGTGTTCTATTGGACTAAGCAGCAATAACTCCAATTCGCTGACACCAAGAGCCTCGGCGGCATTACGTATTCTTAATTCCGGAGACGCGGCCCTTAATTCATCCCATTGTTTTTTTAAGTTCAATTGCTTTTTCAAGTTCTGTTGATTTTCAACATTCAATTTGCCGCTTTCTACTGAACTTATTTCTTGTAATGACATAACGTTCACCTTTTTATTCCAAGAGGTTTCATTTCGATCCAATTTAATTCAAATTACTCTCTGTCCAGCAACGCATTACGTCTCAATGAGCACTTAGCGAATTAATATGAACAACTAACATGGCTAACTAACATCACTAATTAGCTTCTTGAAAGCGTATATTGGGATGTCCGCTTTCCCCGGTGTCAGAGTAATAGTTGGTAATTTGTAATTTGTACTGAGTCGATTCAGTATCCGCGTCATTAGTATTAATGACGTAAGTTCGGTAGTTAGGCCATAATTTGTGATTGCCCTCTAGATTGTAGGCATACCAAGATTGATCGAGAAAAATTCCCGCGTTGCTATCCGATTCATAATGGCGGCTAATGTCTGCTCCCGTCGACGTCATGGCTCCCGATACATAGGTGTCTTTTTCACTGATTAAGAAAGGGCCAAATGCACCACCACTACCGCCCCCAGATGGCCCACTATTGGTTTTAAGAAGAAAGTCACGCCCTTCCAACTGCAATTGAAGGTCCCAGTCTTCATTCACACGGCAATCTACGTTGGTGTTGGTATCAAAATCGAAGCAGGCTTGCCCGCCTGTTTTAGGAATAGACGCACTAAAAGAAGCATTGTTATCCACAAATTGGTTGCTACCCTGAGCCTGTACATCAAAGCGAAAAGTGACATCTAATGTCTCTGTATAATTCAACGTTTGAGTAGAAAATCGAGCGTAGCTGTCCCCTGATGCGGATTTCAATAACCACATATTGTCCGTGTTGGCACTAATGCTGTGCGTTGCCACATCATAGTTATACCAACCAAGGTCCATCAAGGTTCCTGTTGTCGTACCAGTACCCACTACTGCATAAGAAAATGTATCCGCTTGATATGTCAACGCAGACACATCAACATCACTGGTTAAATGGTTTAACTCAGCCTCTGGCGTAGCATTTAAAAAGACGCTGTTATTTGCATCACCCTCTATATAAAAATCGTCTTGAGGTGTAACCAAAGCAGCAGAGACCTGCCCAGCCCCAGATGTGCCTCCATTTAATATGATCGAAGAGCGTCGAAAACCAACATGCCAATTTGTGTCTGTTTTTGCTTCTTCTTCGGTTAACTCTACGACTTGGTTGGTATCCAAATTAAAATAGGCATAATTAACATAATCGCTCGCATCAATGATATTCGAAGATAGGCTTTGATCGCTTTCTGAAAGAACAGTGCTTGGATCACCTTCATTATTACTCGAACTCTCGCCACCATCAGCAGATCCCCCACCGCCGCAGGCTACCAATAGAATAGCGCCAGCCGTTAAACTGCATGGATACAAAATACATTTCGATAAGGCAGACATAAAACCCTCTTTTATGTGTTGTTGATTTCAATAGCGTTAGCTTTAAACAAATGGAATACCATGATTAACCTGTGCTCTAGTCTGATAAACTAAAGCCCACATATATATAACGACCGACTTCAGGACGAAAATCGCCCCCTTTATAAAAATCTTTTTGTGTGTCCGTTACGTTATTTACCCCAGCAAAAAGAGTGAACTCTTTACTGACACTTTTATTGATTTTGACATCGAATTCACTCCAGGACGGAGAGCGTCTTGTGGCCTGTTCATCAACGTATTCAGACGATTGATAGCGCCCTAATAAAGACACTTGACTGTCCCATTGAGGTAACTCTGCATCTAATGAAAGGTTAATTTGATGGTCTGGTCGTCGCGTTAACGGCTTACCGGTTTTAAGATCTTCACTCTGCATCCAGGTATAGCCCACTTGCAGCTGTACGTTCGACGAAAGTTGCTGTTGTAGGTTGAATTCTGCACCGTACGTTCTGGCTTTTTCTGCATTTTGATAACGGAAGACTTGAACATTATCCAATCGTTCAGCGGTGCTTTTTTCATCGAGTCCGGTTACTATCAAGTTATCAATGCGATTCAGAAACAGATTCACTCCGTATGATTGAGCCTGGCCATTTTCAATGCCTAGGCCAATTTGATAACTAAGCGATTCTTCTGGTACTAATGCATCGTTCCCATTTACAACATACCCAAGGTGACTATGATCAAAGAGAAAATACCTCTCTTTCAAATTAGGCACTCTATAGCCAGCGCCTACACCTGCCCTTAAGTAAGTACGTCTTTGAGAACGTGAATCAAAATCGTAACGAACATTCATTTTCGGTGCCGTATAAAATCCAAAATCGCTGTCATCTTGTACACGCACACCAGGCAAAAACTCCCAATTTTTATAGAAAAAATCGTCTTGTATATAAAGCTCTACGCTATTTCGCTCGGTATTTGGGGAGACTTCGTAAAGATTTTCTTTTTTCTGACTCAGTGATTCACTGAAAAATTGAGCCCCTAGATTAATCGTATGCTCTTCATAAGCGTTGGTTATCCAATCCAAATTGACTTGATTAAAGTCCAGATTCGCTTCTCTTCTTTGTTCTTTTTCAGGTGTAGATACAACATCTTGATAGGTTGTATTCTCTAATGTTTCTCGAATAATAGAAGCGCTTAATGATCCTTCGTCTAATTCCCATTGAGCGGCTGAATCAAACCGAATTCGGCTGGTGTCTTCCGTTTTCAACTTGTTAATGACTTTTCCACCCGCATTTTCTTGAAGGTTGCTCGCTAAGTCTTCGGCATAGTGCTCTAGGCCAAAAGAGTACTGCCCAAAAGACGCTTTATCCCAAGACACATCAAGACCAAATGTTGAACGAGTCCCCCTCGCACCTTGAGAATCCCAATCATTAGGCGTGACATCAAAACCATCCGTATCACTTACATCCGCTGAAAGGGAGACTTCCCAAGCACCAATACGACCAGAGCCAACAGCACTCACCCGACGAAAAACACTGTCTACCTTTTTCCCACTTGGGTTATCGTCACCATAGCTGCCTGTCTCGAGTGATACGGCATACTTAGTATCAAGATCAGAAGCATCGTTGAAATCATCACTCGAAGAGCGGCGAGTTATCACATTAATAACCCCTCCCATTGCTGAGCTGCCATACAAAGAAGAGGTTGCACCTTTTACAATTTCAATTCTCTCAACGCCCACTGTAGACAGTTGAGTGACATCCACACTCGAACCAGTCGTTGCAGATATAGGCAATCCGTCCACTAAAATTTTCACTCGATCACTTGAAAACCCCTGCATCCACACTTCAATGCCATTTTTCCCATGAATTGGCTTTAGCGTTAGACTTGAAATTCCTTTTAATGCTTCTGCAACTGTTTTTATATGACGTTTTTGCAACTGCTCTTTAGTAATAACTTCTGTTCGAACAGGAGTATCCGACACTATTTTTTGTGAACGCGTTCCCGTCACAACCAATGCGTCTAATTGAATCGTCGGTGCATTTTCTACAGCACTCTCTAAAGCATAGAGAGGCAAACCAGTAAAAACGAAAACAATAGGAAAGACGCGTTTCATATAAACACAACCAAAAGTGAGAATGATAATAGTTATTATCAACGCACTAAAACAGTTTGTCAATAATGATTCTCATTTAGATTTTAATTCATACGAATTGCACAAAAAAAGCACTAAGTAATGGCTTACTTAGTGCCTTGCTATCAGAAAATAGAAAGTGGCTAAATTAGAGAGGTCATCTTAATTGACGCATTATTTTTTTATACATCATCCAAGCGGCAACCCCGGCAAATGTATTTCCAAAAAGCACACCAGCAAATATTCCCTCAATGCCACTTATTTGAGCACCTAGCCAAATACAAGGTAAAAAGAAAGCAAACAACCTTAATGCGGAAATGCTTAACGCAAAATAAGAATGTCCTAATGCATTCGCAACAGAAACCATCAACATGCATATTCCAAGCGAACCTAGGCTGATAGGCACCACTAATAAATACAATCGCAAAATGCTTTCAACATCTTGATCACTTGTCATCCATTGAGATAATAGGCTCGATCCAACAAATACAAGAATGGCTAAAACTATTTGGAGTAACATAACAAATTTACCAGCGATCATGACCACATCATGAATTTGATCGTAATCCTTAGCACCTAGCAATCGGCTCACCATTGGCGGTACAGACAAAGTAAGAGCAAGAACCACCACCATTAAAAATAACTCAAAACGAAAACCCAAAGCCCATGCCGCAACGGCAGCCGTACCAAATGAAGCAATGAGTTTGGTCGCCAATATGGAAGAAACAGGAGGAAGTAACTGGCTTATCATAGCGGGACCCATAATATTCGAGATGGATTTCAAACTGGCTGCAATGTCTAAATCATCCCACTTAAAGAGCACCCAATGATTTTGCCAAATTTTGACTATCAATATGAAGCTACCAATAACGAACGCGCAAGATGTGGCCATGGCTGCACCATTGATGCCCAACCCAAAAGTAAAAATGAAAAGAGGGTCTAAAATGAGGTTTACAACACTGGTTAATACCATCATAAGTCCGGGCAGCATGGTATTTCCATTAGCACGACAAATACTATTTAAGAAATACACAAAAGCGCCGAACCAAGCGCTGATTAACCAATGAGGCCAATAGCTATCAATAATAGAGAAAATAGCGGCGGGGGCACCTAGAAACGATAAGATCATGTGTTGAAATAGCCATATCAAGACACAAAAAACAGCGACGCCAACACCGCCCATTAATAAAACCAAACCGCCAAGTTGACGTGCATACTGATTATTATTAGCACCCAGTGCACGAGAGATAATCGATGTTGTCGCAATACCAAGACCGACCTGTAAGCCAATAACAATCATCTGCATTGGCAAAGTGAAACCTTGTGCCGCCAGAGGTAAAACCCCCAGTTGGCCAATAAAAGCACTGTCTACTAATTGAAAGCTGAGTAATGAGAAAATGCCGAACACCATAGGCAAGGTCATTTTCAACATGTTTCGTGCTAACAGGGAATTAAAAGAAAGTTTCGCCGAAAACATAATAGGGAATACATCAAAATTTAAAGTAGAACTATGTTACGTGAGTTAGGTTACTTTTAGTATTACACAACAAGAGCTTGCACCTTACTTGTCCATTTTTTTCTTTACTCGTTTAGACTTCACCAGAAGCACGAATGCGAGCTGCAATCTCAATCAAAATGAGTGCACTTATTGCACTAAGTAAAAACCCTGTTGCTAATGGAATTAAACTGTCATTGTAAAATCGACCAACAGTATAAGACATTAAAATAGCGATAAGACTGGATACACTTGCAATAATTGACGCACCTATTCCTGCAATTTTCCCTAAATGTTCCATTGCCATCGCATTAATGTTTCCAAATAAAAATCCTTTACAGAAGAACATTATCATCCCAAGTGCTAAGAAATAATAAAAAGGCGGCACACCGCCATAAAACAACGACATAATCAATAGACTCAAGCTAGCTCCAGTCATAACAAAAAGTGATACTCTTGTTAAACTATACATACCAAAGCGTATAACTAGTTTGCCATTTATTAACCCTGCGCTACCAATCCCTAAAGCAAAAAGAGCAAAGTAATAAGGAAAAGTATCTCCCGTTTGATACAAATCTTGAAATATTGATTGAGCAGTACTTAAATAAAGCATCATACCACCAAAGGTAATACCGGCTGTTACGGTATAACACATGACTATTTTATGCTTTAAAATCCACAAAGAAGTGATGCCAACGGTTTTAAATGAAAAGGGTATTCTTTTCGACGGATCTAATGTTTCTTCCTGACGAAATATTAACCACCCCCCAGCAAAAACAGCTTGCACAATAAAGGCCCAGAAAATTCCGCGCCAATCAGAAATAGACAATAAAAACTGCCCGAAAATAGGTGCCAACATAGGTACAAGAATAAATACCATCATAACAAATGACATAATTCTTGCCATTGCTGCGCCTTTATAAAGATCGCGAATCAAAGCTCTTGACGCTATTTTAGGGCCTGCAAGGCCAACACCTTGAATAACTCTTCCCATGAGTAAGCTGTC
This sequence comes from Marinomonas phycocola, assembly GCF_047525455.1. Classification (NCBI taxonomy): domain Bacteria; kingdom Pseudomonadati; phylum Pseudomonadota; class Gammaproteobacteria; order Oceanospirillales; family Oceanospirillaceae; genus Marinomonas; species Marinomonas phycocola. The sequence goes on along the minus strand of NZ_JBLIXL010000028.1, from coordinate 20,842 downwards.
TAAATCCGTTGCCATTAAACATAAAGCACTGCCAATCAGGTAGATAATAATACCTAACATAATGGCTTTTATACGACCTATTGCGTCAGATAAAGGACCAAAAAATAACTCTCCTCCAGCCATTCCTAAAATTAGCGCAGAAATAATAAGTTGAGTATTTTGGTAATTAGAAAATTGTAATGTTTTCGAAATCGCTGGAAAAGCAGGCAATACAGCATCGATACTTAATGCAGTTAAAGAAGTCAATAAAGCAAACAGCGCAATAAACTCTTTTTCATTAATTATTTTTTGATACAAAAAATAACCCCCTTAAAAAACAGCGCTTTTATACAAAAAAAAACGATAAAGTAGAAACACGTGCATAAAAAAACGATATAATAAAAGACGGTATTGAACGTCCCTTTTTACTCAATTAAAATACGCTAAGAATAAACAGTACTTTTATTTAAATTATATTTACAGAAATGGTGTTTTTATTATGAGAGTATCTCACAGAGTCGCTTTGTGCGCCTCGCTTGTCGTTGTCGTTATGTTTTCTCTGTATTCGTGGATGCAATACAATAGTGTAAAAACTGCATTTTTTGAAAAAACATCAACAAGTACTCAAGAAACAAGTACGTCTCTTGCTTTACAAATTAACAACTGGCTCAACAGTAAATTAACCTCGTTTGATGCTATTGCTCAGACTATCGACGCAGACTTTAGCAGAGAAAACATCTTAAATACATTCAACACCCCCATTTATAATAAAGAATTTTTAGTGCTTTTCGGCGGTCTTGATACTGATGGAAAAGCGATAACCAACAGCACAACATGGACACCATCAGAGGGATGGGACGCTCGTAAGCGCCCTTGGTATCCAATAGCGCAAAAACATAATAGAGCCGTTTTCACTGACCCCTATGCCGACTATAACACAGGGGAAATCATTATTTCCGTTGTTGCTAATATTACAGATAAAGGGACGTTCAAAGGTGTCATCGCAGGCGACCTCAGCCTTAAAGAAATTTCAGAAGCGGTTAATACTTTAAACTTCAACGGCGCAGGTTATGCCTTTTTATTAGACAAAAATGGCACCATCGTTACTCACCCTAATGGTGATTTAAACAGCAAACCTATTACAGACCTTATTCAAGGCGGGAAACCGGCTTTTTCATCTAACTTAATAGAAAATAAGTTATTAGATGGTACAGAGGTTTTTACGTCTTATAACCCTTTGCCAAATCTATATGGTACCGACTGGTATATTGGTGTGGTTTTAGACAAATCCAAAGTATTAAAAGATGTGAGCGATTTTGGTTGGACCGCACTATTTAGCACACTTATCTCAGCTCTAGTTTGTTCAATCATTTTATATTTTTTGGCTGTTCGACTGTTACAACCACTGCAAGCTTTGCGTGAATCACTACAAAAAATTAACAGTGGCGATGGTGATTTAACCAAGCGTTTAGAGATTGTGAGTAATGATGAATTTGGCGAAGTGTCAGCCGACTTCAACACCTTTATTGATTACTTACAAAAATTGATCGTAGAAATTAAATCTCTTTCATCAGAAGTTCGTATTAATACGGATAAAACCGAATCTTCTTCTGCTCACTCTGCATCAGAGTTGCAAATACAACTGAGCGAATTGGATCAGTTAGCGACTGCCATGCATCAGATGTCAGCAACCGCTCATGATGTGGCTGATAGTGCACAAACAGCCGCAGATAGAGCAAATAAAGCCGATATCGCAGCGCAAGAAGGGGTTAACATTGTTAATCGTACTACCACATCTATTATTGAATTAACGGATCAAATGGGCGGTGTCGTTAGCACAATTAATGAGTTGGTTAATTACAGTAACAATATAGAATCCATCTTAACGGTTATTACTGATATTGCAGATCAAACTAACTTGCTAGCACTAAACGCAGCAATCGAGGCCGCACGAGCAGGTGAACAAGGCCGTGGTTTTGCAGTAGTAGCGGATGAAGTTCGAACATTAGCATCCAAAACTCAAGAATCGACTGAACAAATTCAAAAAATGATCAATCAGTTACAAGTCGGTGTACGTAATGCGGAAGAGGTTATTTTACAAAGCCGTGAAAACGCCAATGCCACTCAGTCCGTTGCGGATGAAGCCAGTGTTTCGCTGAACGCCATTAGAGAAAGCATTGTTGAAATCAATAACATGAATGTTCAGATAGCAACGGCCGCTGAAGAACAAAGCGCAACCTCAAATGAGATTAACCGCAACACCACAAACATTCGTGACATTAGCCAATCCGTTTCTGAAAGCGCGAAGAATCAAGAAGCCCTATGTAACACAATGGTTGACCTTACCAACCAGCAGTCGAATGCCTTGGACAAATTTAAAGTATAAAAATACGTTCTGATACACACAATTATTACGCACAAAAAGCCAAGTATTTATTACTTGGCTTTTTTGATTTTGAATTTCACGATTTCTAACACTTTTCTCTTTTTCTTTGATTTAGATGCCCCTTATTCGTTATAAAGATAGTTTATTATTAAGGAAGGTGAGAATAAGTCTACTGAGACAAGAGGACTTATTCGCACCTTCCTTAACGTACCACTCACTTTTTTGATAGAGAGCATTAATGGAGTTTATTTGGGTATTGTGTGCTTTTATTTGCGGCTTAAGCATGAGAATAATCAATATGCCGCCTTTGATTGGCTTCTTAATCGCAGGCTTTTTCCTTAATTATCTAGGAGTCGAGCCATCAGCGTCTTTGGGCACTCTCGCCAATGTTGGCATCACATTGATGCTATTTTGCATTGGATTGAAGCTGCATGTAAGAGATTTACTCAAACCTGAAGTTTGGGTGAGCGCGTTATCCCATAAAGTTCTCTGGAGCCTTGTAGTTGCATCATGCACGTTATTCTTAGTGGCATTAAACCTGCCTTACTTCAGCGATCTTGATTTTACGACGGCCCTTGTTATTGCTTTTGCCCTGAGCTTTAGTAGCACAGTCTGTGTGATGAAATTATTCGAGGACGCAGGGGAAATGAAAACCCGCCATGGTCAAATTGCACTTGGTGTACTGGTCATGCAAGATATTGTTGCCGTGGTGTTTTTGGTTTTCGCTACAGGTAAAATACCGACACTTTGGGCTATTTTACTATTTGGATTACTCTTTTTAAAACCTTTCTTAGCTAATTTACTCACACGGGTAGGTCACGGTGAAATGCTCCCGTTAGCGGGTTTATTCTTTGCATTTGGGGGTTATGAACTGTTTTACCTGGTCGGTGTCAAAGGGGATCTAGGAGCACTCATCATGGGAATTTTATTAGCCTCCCATTCAAAAGCATCCGAGCTAAATAAAGCGTTAATGAACTTTAAAGACATTTTTTTAATTGGATTTTTCTTATCAATAGGATTTACCGCATTACCAACACTAAACATGTTAGGTATATCCGTTATTTTAAGCGTATTTTTGATTTTCAAATTTTGTCTCTTCTTTCTTATTTTTACTCGCTTACGATTACGAGGAAGAACCGCATTTCTAACGGCATTATCCATGTCAAATTACAGTGAATTTGGCCTTATTGTCACGGCTCTTAGTGTAGACAACGGTTGGTTAAGTAAAGAATGGCTAGTCATTTTGGCCCTCTCAGTGTCCATTTCTTTTGTTGTTACCAGCTTACTCTATAAGAACGCCCATAAACTTTACTTACAGCACAAAACTAAAATCAAACACTACGAGTCAACAGACTGTTTAGACGAAGACAATTTGGCTCAACCAAAAGGCATAAGAATTCTAGTAATTGGCCTTGGTCGTGTTGGCCGAGGTGCATTTGAGGTACTACATCAAACATTAAACCAACAAGTCGCAGGCATGGACGCAGACAAAATACGCATTCAGAAAATGACCAATAATGGTGATAATGTCTTTTTTGGTGACGGTGAAGATGCTGACTTTTGGGAAAAAATGGATACAAGTAACATTGAGTTAGTGCTATTAGCGCTACCAACAATTGAAGACAGCAGCAGTGTTACATTACAGCTACGGAAATCAGGCTATACAGGAAAAATAGCAGCCATTGCTCGATATCAAGATGAGCGCAACGAGCTCCTTTCATCAGGTATCGACAATGTCTTTAACTTTTATACGGAAGCAGGAACGGGTTTTGCGGAAGAGAGCTTACAACTTATTGGCTTGTCTAACGCAGTCGATAAAAAGCCGTCATCAGTATACAGGTAAATAAAAGAGGCGTAGCAGCACGATAAAAAATAAAGCCGCGTTTCGCTAAAAAAGAAACGCGGCTTTTCAATAATAAACCTTTTTAGATAAGCATTAAGAAGACTCTAAATTCACTTGCACACCGTTCTGAATCTGTAACATGTTGTTTTGAATTTTAATAGACACACTGAATTGCTCTTCTGCCGCACTCGCTTCCTGAACAGTTCTATCCGAGACTTTATTCATTAGAGAATATAACAGTAAGTTATAGGAGGTAATATCACGTCTCTACTCTAGCAAGGTTTCAGATGACAATAAATTACACTACATTTTGTCGTTTTAAATTAATTAGCATCTCTATAGCGTAAATCTATAATATCTAAAAACAAAAAAACAGCGCCCTAAGCCGCTGTCTTAATTTGTTTTTCTACTTTTACATTTTTTCTAGGAAATAAGCGTAACCATAGTTACAAAGTAGCATTAAATTCTACACATCAAGGTAATCCATGATACCTTCCGCTGCCTTGCGACCTTCATCAATTGCAGTTACAACTAAGTCAGAGCCTCTGACCATATCACCACCAGCAAAGATTTTTTCATTGGTTGTTTGATACATAAACTTGCCATTTTTGGGAGCCACAACACGCCCATAAGCATCGACATTAATATTAAATTTTTCAAACCAAGGAGACGGACTTGCTTGGAAACCAAATGCAACCAAAATAGCGTCAGCAGGAATCATTTGCTCGCTTCCTTCAACGATTTCCGCTCTACGACGACCATTAGCATCAGGCTCGCCCATAACCGTTTCAACAACTTTAATGCCTTCAACTTTATCTTTGCCTACGATTTCTACTGGTTGCCGATTAAAAAGAAATTGCACGCCTTCTTCACGAGCATTTTTTACTTCACGACGAGAGCCGGGCATGTTTTCTTCATCTCGTCGATAAACACAAGAGACCGATTTCACACCTTGACGAATGGCAGTACGATTACAATCCATTGCAGTATCCCCACCACCCAGAACAATAACTTGTTTGCCTTTTAAGTTGATGTAATCGTCTTCGTCTTCTGCATAACCTTGGCAGTGATTGACGTTAGAAACAAGGTAATCCAGCGCTTCGTATACGCCAGGAAGCTCTTCACCCGGAAAACCACCTCTCATGGCTTTGTACGTTCCCATACCTAGGAAAACAGCATCGTATTCTTCCAAAAGGTGATCAAATGGCACATCATCACCAACCGATGTTCCAAGAACGAACTCCACACCCATTTCTTCAAACACTTCACGACGACGTGTCATCACGGATTTTTCAAGTTTAAACTCTGGAATGCCAAACGTTAATAAGCCGCCGATTTCAGGATTACGATCAAATACAACAGGCTTAACACCATTACGAACAAGAACGTCGGCACATGCAAGGCCTGCAGGCCCCGCACCCACAATCGCAACCGTTTTATCAACAGGCACAACTTTTGACATATCTGGCCGCCACCCTAAAGCAAACGCCGTATCAGTGATGTATTTCTCAACAGAACCAATGGTGACAGCGCCGAAGCCACCTTCACCCAGTGTACAAGCACCTTCACATAGGCGATCTTGTGGACATACGCGACCACAGACTTCAGGCAGGGAGTTCGTTTGATGGCTCAATTCCGCTGCTTCTAGAAGGTTGCCTTCACTCACCAGCTTTAACCAATTAGGAATGTAATTGTGAACGGGGCATTTCCATTCACAGTAAGGATTACCGCATTCTAGACAACGATGAGATTGGTCTTTTGCAACTTCTTCAGCAAAGGGTTTATAAATCTCAACAAACTGCCCTTTACGGGTAATAAGAGGTTTTTTCTTAGGGTCTTTACGATCGACCTCTACAAATTGAAATGCGTTATTCAAGCGCTCAGACATAAGCGGCTAACTCCTCTGAAGACATAAACTATAATGTCATCTTGCTAAACATAAAAATCGTGTATTACAGAGGCGATTATCAGCCCCTGTAAATAAATCAAAGTCTCTTATTCTGGACGCTGACGAGTATTGGCTAATAAGTTACTTAAGCTTGCTGCTTTCGGTTTCACAAGCCAAAACTTACCAATGTAATCGTAGAAGTTCTCTAGAAGCTCGCGCCCCCATTCACTGTTCGTTTCTTTAACATGTTCTTCAATAACACTGCGTAAATGAGAACGATAGTCTTCTGTCGTTTCTGTTCCTATGCGGTGTATTTCAACCAGTTCATGGTTATATCTGTCTACAAACGTTCGATCCATATCTAACACATACGCAAAGCCACCCGTCATACCCGCACCGAAATTATATCCCGTTGCACCGAGTATGGTGATTGAGCCACCTGTCATGTATTCACAACAATGGTCTCCAGCACCTTCAACAACCGCATGCGTTCCAGAGTTACGAACGGCGAAACGCTCTCCTGCTGTGCCCGCTACAAATAGCTTACCGCCTGTCGCACCGTATAAGCATGTATTACCAACAATGGCACTGTCTTGAGACTTAAATACGGACCCTTCTGGAGGGTAAATTACCAATTTCCCAGCCGTCATGCCTTTACCAACGTAATCATTGGCATCGCCTTCAAGGTACATATTCAAACCACCAGCATTCCACACACCAAAACTCTGACCTGCCGTACCTTTTACACGCAACGTAATGGGCGCATCATTCATTCCTTGATTGCCATATCGTTTAGCAATCTCACCCGACAGGCGGGCACCAATAGAACGATCACAATTTGTCACAGTAAATTCAAATTCACCGCCTTCTTTTTCTTCTACAGCATTTTTCACTGCATCCCACATTTTTAGAGCCATCAGCCCCTTATCATGTGGCGGATTAAAAGGCACTTCACAAAACTGAGGTTTATCCGCAGGAATCGCATCGTTATTTAGAATAGGGGAAAGGTCTAAGCCAGCTTGCTTATCCGTTTCCCCAGGTAATAGTGTTAATAAGTCCACACGCCCAATTAGCTCACCGAGGCTAGATACACCCAGTTTCGCCAACCATTCACGAGTGTCTTGAGCCATAAACATGAAGAAATTCTTAATCATAGCTACGGTGCCAAGGAAAAAGTCATCACGCAAATGTTGATCTTGTGTCGCAACACCCGTCGCACAGTTATTTAAATGACAAATACGTAGGAACTTACAGCCCATAGCAATCATTGGTGTTGTACCAAAACCAAAGCTTTCTGCACCTAAGATAGCGGCTTTCACAACATCAAGACCAGTTTTCAATCCACCGTCTGTTTGTAAGCGAATTTTTCCACGTAGGTCATTGGCACGCAATGCCTGTTGTGCCTCAGCAAGACCCAATTCCCATGGGGAACCAGCATGACGAATAGAGGTAATTGGAGACGCTGCGGTACCACCGTCATAACCAGAAATGGTAATTAAATCAGCGTATGCTTTAGCAACACCCGCGGCAATGGTGCCAACACCTGGCTCTGATACTAATTTAACCGACACTAACGCGTCAGGGTTGACTTGTTTTAAATCAAAAATCAACTGGGCTAAATCTTCGATAGAATAAATATCATGATGCGGTGGAGGCGAAATCAATGTCACACCCGGCACAGAATAACGTAACCTTGCGATTAAACTGTTTACCTTACCACCCGGTAGTTGCCCACCTTCCCCCGGTTTGGCACCTTGAGCGACTTTAATTTGCAATACTTCTGCATTCACTAAGTACTCAGGGGTTACACCAAATCGACCCGACGCAATTTGTTTGATTTTAGAGCGCTTCTCTGTTCCGTGACGAGCAGGATCTTCACCACCTTCCCCAGAGTTAGAACGACAGCCTAATTCATTCATTGCTTGCGCTAAGGCTTCATGTGCTTCTGGAGACAAGGCCCCCAAAGACATGCCCGCCGAGTCAAAACGAGACAAAATAGAAGAGACTGGCTCTACCTCATCCAACGCAATTGGCGTTGCCTTGTCAGAGATACCAAATAGATCTCGGAGCATTGACGCAGGACGTGTATTAACAAGATCTGTGTACACAGCAAAGTCTTCAAATTTACCACTAGAAACTGACTTTTGAAGATTACGCACCACATCAGGGTTAAACGCATGGTATTCCGCATCATGCACATATTTTAAATACCCACCTTGTTGGATAGGCTTACGCAGTTTCCATGCGTAATTTGCCACCTTCTCTTGCTCTTTTTGGAAGTCTTCAAAGCATGCACCTTTAATACGACTCGCCACACCTTTAAAGCAAAGATCAATAACAGATTCAGACAATCCAATGGCTTCAAAAAGCTGTGCACCGCGATAAGAAGCAACGGTTGAAATTCCCATTTTAGAGAGAATTTTCATAAGCCCTTTGTTAATGCCTTTACGGTATTTACTGTGGCATACAATCGGATCACCCAGTACTTCCCCTTTTTCGATCATGTCATTGATTAATCGATAGCTTAAATAAGGGTAAACAGCGGTTGCACCAAAGCCAAGTAAGACGGCAAACTGATGAGGATCACGAGCGAAACCCGTATCAACGACGATATTAGAATCGCAACGCAAACCAATTGTCGATAAATGGTAATGCACAGCACCGGTTGCCATCGGTGCTGGAATCGGCAAAAACCCTTTTTCAATATCGCGATCCGTTAACACGACAATAACCGCACCATTACGAACAACTTCTTCGGCACTTATTTGCAGGTTTTTAATCGCTTGCTCTAAATCCACTTCCTCTGGATTATAGTTGGTATTTAAACGAACCAAACGGAAACGATAGTCATCAAGGGCAAGTAGGCGGCTATATTTACGAGGAGATAAAATCGGCGACGATAAGATAATTCGGTTCGCATGTTTTGGAGTCTCCTCAAATAAGTTTCTTTCCACTCCAATACAGGTTTCAAGAGACATCACAACAGATTCGCGTAACGGATCAATTGGAGGGTTGGTCACCTGAGCAAATTTTTGACGGAAATAATCGGAAACCGGGCGAGTTTGGCTAGACATAACAGCCATCGGTGTATCGTCCCCCATAGAACCAACCGCTTCATGGCCACTTTCAACAAGAGGGCGGAAAATCTGTTCTCTCTCTTCAAAGCTAACTTGGAACATTTTTTGATACGTTAGCATTTCCTCTGACGTGAATTGTTCAAACTCTTGTTTGGATTCAACTAATAGAGATTCAATTCGAATCCCTTCTTGCTTCAACCATTTCTTATATGGATGCGCAACTTTTAAGCGATTGTCGATATCTTGAGTATGCATAATCTTGCCGCTCTGAGTATCTACAACCAGCATTTGTCCAGGGCCAACACGCCCTTTTGCAACCACATCTGAAGGTTTATAGCCATAAGTGCCTATTTCGGAGGCAACCGTCAGATAACCATTCTTTGTCATAACCCAACGAGCAGGACGCAAGCCATTACGATCTAACATACAAACGGCATGACGACCGTCCGATAACACAAGACCAGCAGGCCCATCCCATGGTTCCATATGCATAGAGTTGTATTCATAGAACGCACGTAACTCAGGGTCCATATTTTCAACATTCTGCCACGCTGGCGGAATCATCAAACGTGCTGCACGGAATATATCCATGCCTCCCATAACCATCACTTCCAACATATTGTCCATTGACGAAGAGTCTGAACCCGTTAAGTTCACTAATGGTTGTAAATTTTGCACTTCAGGAATCAAAGGAGAAAGTAGCTTATTTGCCCTTGCTAATGTCCAATTACGGTTACCTTCGATAGTGTTAATTTCACCATTATGAGCCAACATCCTAAAAGGCTGAGCTAATGGCCACTTAGGCAAGGTATTGGTAGAGAAACGTTGATGGAACACACAAATAGCGGTTTGCAGCTTTTCATTACCCAAATCTTTATAGAAAGAAGGCAGATCCACTGGCATCATCAAACCTTTGTAAGACAAGACTTTGTCAGACAAAGAACACACATAAAAGTTTTCGTATTGAGCAAGTGCTATTTCAGACTGGCGACGAGCAACAAATAAACGCGTTGCAAATGTTCTCGCATCCATTCGGTTACTGTCGATAAAAACTTGTTCGATACGTGGTAAACATTCTTCAGCAATTCGACCTAAACACGCAGAATCGGTTGGAACTTCACGCCAACCGACAACATTAACTCCCTGCTCTGCCAGCTTTTTAGTGACAACATCTCTTTGCTCTGATGCAAGCGCTTCATCTTGATCAAAGAACACCATACCTACACCATAAAGATCCGAGAAAGTATGGCCAAACAAATTGATCGCTTCGTTTCGTAAAAAGCCATCTGGTTTCTGGATTAAGAGACCACAACCATCACCTGTTTTACCATCTGCCGCGATACCGCCGCGATGGGTCATGCTAGTAAGTGATTCGATTGCCGTTTTTAATAGGTGATGACTGGCTGTGCCTTCCATATGGGCAATTAAACCAAACCCACAGTTGTCTTTAAACTCACCAGGACGATAAAGGCCTGTACTCATACAGCAACTCCTACAATATAACTAAGAAGAACAAAAAAACGAAAATTTAATCAGTCGCTTTATTACTAATAAAAAACAAATACATACATTGACCGATTTTTCGATACTAAATTGCCTGCAATCTTACCTTGATAATTTTTAAGGCTCAAATTAGGGAGATCATACGTTTGGTTATTTCAGACTGATTGAGCGAATTTTTAACCACTCAAAAAACCTAATAGGAGGATTATCTATGGTAGGATTTTTTCTCAGCAGGAAATTCCACTGAGGAATCTGCTTTTTATAATAAATACGGTTTTTTTCACTTTTTATAAAAATAAGGCAAACAATCATGAAATACTGTCGTTTACTGCGCTTTTCTGATGTCTTGCTGTATACCTCGAACGCTTCGCGCCCATGGATTCAGAGATTGTAGCTCTTGTGGAAGCGTTTCTACGGCGGCAATGGCTTCACTTCGATTGCGGTAGTTACCGTACACAACAACGAACCAATCTCTATTTTTATGCACGGCTTGAAAGTAGCTAAAACCATCCAAACTGCCTTGATCACGTATAAACTCTTTCACAGTCTCTAAGTTATATGTACCTAAAAGCTGCAAAGTATAACGATTAGGACTTTGCGTCAGCCACCACGATGTTTTCTCAAAGCGATCACTTGGTGCAGCCTTCACCTCAGACACAGTGCTAGTAGATAAAGTCGGAGAAGCCGTTTGTTGTATAATCGGTGTACTTGTTACGATTGTAGGGGACAAAGGAATAGGCGCAATTGGTGCAGCTGAAGACAGTTTAATCGGTGCCGCAGCAATACCATCTTTAGATGAATTAGTTTGACTGTTTGCTGCTGGAGATTCTATCGTCAAGGCATCATTGGGAATGGGCGGTAAAGAAAATTGATTACCTTCAGTGCCTAAACGTTTTTGCATTTCTTCTATACGAGCAATCGTTGGTGACGGTGCTTGAGACGAACCTCCATTCCCAAGAGGGATCGCAGTACTAATGGAAGGAGTATCTGTACTGCTGTCTGAATCACTGAAAATCACTGCAACTAATATACCCAACATAACAATAGATAAGAGCGCCATGTGAACGGCAGGAAAACCCTGAGCAAAATTCAATTTAAATTTAGAGCTACTAGAGGCACTTTCAACCCCAACACCCATTTGCCCTTGAGCACTAGCATTAATGCGTCCGGGGAAACCTTTTGATTCTTTAAAAATGGTGCGGATCTGCTTTTCACTAAAAGGTAGGTTGATTTCACCACTGATACTGCGTATTCGATGTAATAAATACGCCTTCGTTTCTTCCAGTGTAAAAGGCTGTAAGACCTGTTGATGACTTAACTGTTCAAACCGATTTTTTTGGAATGCATCTAAGTTTCTTTGAAGAGGGTATTCACTAAACACCAACACATGTGGAATAGTTTGATGTTCGCTCGACACAGACATCATATCCAAAAGCATAATAACCGCATCGGTATTAAGCTCTTGAGCGTTGTCGATAATCACTAAAGCCACTTGACCGGACTGCTCTTGCTCTGCTGAAAAGTCAAGCAAGGGGCCAAAAGTCGAATCTGGGCTGAGATGCGCTATTTCATCCCCAAAGCCAGAGTAAATCGCATTCAGCAGCTGCCCTGCCGTCATCAACATAGAGCCATGCACATGGCTAATAACCGCGCCATCAGATTGATGTGTAGAGAACTCCTTCATAAAGGAGGTTTTACCGCTACCTTGCTCCCCTTCGACAACCAACAGCATTGAACTGTAACGGCTTAAATGCTCAAGCATTGCTAACTGTTGATTGCGTACTTCCGTCGTAAAGTATGGTGCATTACTGGAGCCGAACGGATCCCTCAGCATGCCAGTTGGTTGCTGATCCAGTGCACTTTCCAAGTCAAATTGAAAGCTTGGTTCGGCCATGACCTGTTTTCCGTCTCCCTCTAAGTAATACGGCGTACCGCATACTTATACTATTATCGTCTGCTGAATTATCTATTACTGCCTACTTAGCCGCTTCTAATGCATCTAGCACGGTTTCATTAAAAATATCTAATGGAAAATCAGATGTCACCATTGCGTCACCTAATTCATTCAACAACACCAAGCGTAAACTGCCATCAAGCACTTTTTTATCCACCGACATACGAGCAACAAAAGAGTCTAATGTCATTTCTATCGGTGGTAAGGTAGGCAAGTTAGCGGCTTTAAAAAGAGCAGCACTTCGCTCTAAATCACTGCTCTCTAAATTGCCCATTCTCCAAGATAAGTCTAGTGCTAACATAGAGCCAGCAGCAACTGCCTCGCCATGCAGCCACACGCCGTATCCCATTTCTGTTTCAATCGCATGACCGAAGGTATGACCTAAATTAAGAATAGCTCGAATCCCTCCTTCGCGCTCATCTTGAGAGACAACTTGGCTTTTAGCCGCACAAGATAGGTATATCGCCTCAGTAATTAAAGACGAGTCCAAGTTCATAAGTGCCGTCATGTTCACTTCTAACCACTCAAACATAGAACGATCACAAATCAAACCATATTTAATCACTTCCGCCATACCAGCGGATAATTCACGCGCAGGTAAAGTTGATAATGTTTCCGTATCAATGATAACCGCTTGAGGCTGATAAAACGCTCCGATCATGTTTTTACCAAGCGGATGATTTACGCCTGTTTTCCCACCGACAGAAGAGTCCACTTGAGATAGCAATGTCGTCGGTACCTGTATAAACGGCACACCTCGTTGATAGGTTGCAGCCGCAAACCCTGCCATATCACCCACCACGCCACCACCTAAAGCAATGATCGTTGTGGTTCGATTATGTTGTGCTTCCAACAAGCGCGTCATAATCATTTGATAAGTATCCAGTGTCTTAAAGGATTCACCATCAGGTAAGATACAAGTTTCTACATGATAATCATTCTTTAACATATCAACGAAGGCTTCAAGATAAAGATGGGCAACGGTGTCATTAGTAACAACCATCACCTGCTTACCTTGTATCGCATCATTAAACAAAGATTGTTTGTTGCGAATACCAGCCCCTATGTAAATAGGGTAACTACGATCACCAAGATCAACGTTTAATGTACGCATTGTATTAGGCTTCCTCCGATTTTAAATGCTGATCGATAGCATCCCACACTTTTTTAGCTACTGATTTTGGGTGACGAGTATCTGTTTCGACAATAATATGAGCAACTTCTTTATACAAGGGGTTGCGCACTGCAAACAGTTTGCTCAACGTCACTTTTGGATTACCAGTTTGCAATAAAGGTCGATGATTGCTTTTTGATGTTCTCACCCACTGTTGGTTTACGGTTGCATACAAATACACGACCAAACCACCATTGTGTAAAATGGTACGGTTTTCTTCACGCATGACAGCACCACCACCTGTCGCTAACACGATGGGATTATCCATCTCGTGCGTTAGCTCATAAAGCGCCTGCGTCTCACGGCGACGAAATCCGTCCTCACCTTCTTTTTCAAAAATCCATGGGATGTCAGCCCCAGCGTTTTCTTCAATCACTCGGTCTGAGTCGTAAAACTCATTACCTAAAGATTGCGACAGTAATCGACCTATAGTCGTCTTTCCAGCACCCATTGGGCCCACTAGAATAATATTGGGGGCAATAATCATGGTCTTTTTTTATATTGGTATTTAGCGGATTTAAGCTTACGCCTAGTTATTTGTCATTTGTAGCAGTTTTGGTGTTATAAATACAAGCAATTCAACTTTTTCTTGTCGCTCAATGCGTCTTTTAAAGAGAGCACCTATAAAAGGAAGGTCACCTAAAAAAGGGACTTTACTCTCACTCACCAAGTTTTCATCTCTAAATATGCCACCTAGAACCAAGGTTTCTTGGTCTATTACAACGACCTGAGTTCTAATGCGATTGGTCTCCAAGCTGGGAATACCATTAATTAAATCACCAACGGCATCTTGATGAATCGTTAAATCTAGCTGTATCTTATCACCATCTTTAACAAAGGGGGTGACTTCTAGCATTAAACCCGCTTGTTTAAACTCAATTTTTACCTCTTCGTCTTCACGAGTCTGATAAGGCACCTCGGTTCCTGACTCTATTCTTGCCGCCTGCCCCTCCGCCGTAACGATTTTTGGTTCTGAAATAATATTCGCTCGCCCTTCACTCTCTAAAAGATCCAATGTAAGCGCTAATATTTTTTCCCCCTTAGCCAGTGCAAAAGTAAACGCACCCGATGAATCCAACGCCCCCAAATCAATTGCCCCTCCAAAGCCAGACTCAATCATGGTATTCGCTGTTTGAGCCTCCCAATTCACACCAAACTGAGATTGCGCATTGCCTCGAACTTGCGCAATACGGGCACTGATTTCAATTTGTCTTAGCGGGCTATCCAACCAGCTAACAACATTCGCAAAAACATCGTTTTTTTGACAATTTAATACAATAAGGGAGTTTGTCCGGCTGTCTATACTGATACTGGATTGAGGGAACAAGGTTTTCAAATGGCCGCCAACATCTTCTGCTTTTGCGTGCTCTAGTGACCAAAATTGAGTATGACAACGCTGCCTATCTTCCCCATTGCCTTCATCGCCAACCTTCTGAGTTACCTTATGGGTTGATGAACTTGTGGACAAGAGCGCCGTTTCACCCGACCACGTCAGTGTGAGGTTATGCAGCTCTGATACCGTTTGTAAAAACTCCCGCCAATTGGTGTCATGTAAATTCAAACTGAGACGACCAGTAATATCAGGACTCATCACAAGACTCTCCCCCGTTTCATAGGCCAACCAAGGAAGAAATTCACTCAGTTCTTTATCTTTAATTTGCACGTCAAAAGCAATCAAAGGACGGCTCAATAATACAAACCAAAACACGACAAAGCACTTTATTGCGCTTACTCTCATTATATTCATTGCTTCATCCCTTCCTTTGGTGAGTGTAATGAGTTTAGAAAGACAACATCTTCACTGCCATCTAGATAACGTAACCCAATTTTTGTCGCATCAATAAAAGCAACACTTGCCAATATATCAGGTAACCAATCCCCCTTAGTCACGGAGAAAGTTTGCTTATCAATCATTAACAAGCTGCTAAACCCTTGATTAAACGCTACCGTCCCGACAAGTTGGATTTTGCTTTTAAGCGTCATTGAGGAAAACGATGAAAAAGGGAATAGATTGTAAGCAAGGCGATTAGAGTCCGTGGAAATAGGCAAAAGGTTTAATTGTCCATCCCAATCTCCAGAATGCAATTTCACCCACTGCATACTAACGGTCCGAAATGGTGCAAATTCATCTAATTGCAAAAGAGTTGTTTGCCATTGTTCATGACTAGCTTTCCCCTCTATTACTAAACAAAGCTCGAGCGTTTTAATGGTCTGGCTTATCCCCTTTAGAGACTTTGTCTCACAAGGTGTTTGTTGCCATACCCACGACAGCCAAGATAAAGAGTCCAAATATTCAGGAAAATACTTGCCTTCCTGTAAACGCTCCTGACGTTGCAGTGATTTTTTCGCGTTTTTTTGGCCATCAATAAGCTTAGCTTCTTCTTGCCAAACACCGTAAAGCATCATTCCCCATAAACTAAGTTGCAATGAACAAAATAAAAACACATTGGCATAACTCAATGGCGCTCTATTTAATATTGAATTAAACAACACACGCTCTATTTTTTTCAGACTAACGAAGTTTGACCAAAACTTTTGCATGCATCACCTCCTGTACTATTTCGTTTTTATTTTGATTTCGAGATCCGTCCAAAGCCTTCCTATTAACACCAGGTAACGTCAGAAGTGACCATTCAAACAATGTCCATTGCTGCCGTTGCTCTTGTAAAAACGCCTCTAACTCATGTTTTGAAGCATGCAAATCCAGCATTAATGTATTTTTCTCAAAGAAAAGAGAATTTATTCTAATTTGAGGAGGAACGTTCGGCAGAGAAAGTAGCAAAGGTTGAAACTGCAAGGTGATTTTTGAAGGCGGACTAAGAGGCCGATACAGTGATTTCAGGTATTGTATTGATCCCATCAATTGCACTTGGCGCTCGTTCAACCAGTACAGAGTCGATAATCCTATACAACCAATCAACAGGCTAAAAAGAGCAAGTTGCCTCACCAGCATTTTTTGCTTTTTCAACCACCATTTCAAAGGTTGATAGGGTTCTAAAACTGGCAAGATTCGTATGTCTTGGAGATCGTATTTTGAATGCATTGAATAAGGCGATATACCAACGATTTCAACATTCATTATGTCACTCAATCGATTCAACCAATCGAGTGGGCACCCATAAATATGAAACAAATCTAACTGTGTGTCAGCACATTGATAACCATAACAGAGACGTTCAGGAGACAAACGTATCGTTTCAGAAATAATCGATAAACTGGACAAAGACAATAAGTAATCACTGCCGATGTGGGGTAAAGGTTTTTCGACAAAAGAGAACCAATGATCAGGTAGAAGTATTTGCCACTTTTTAACGTTGCCACCCTTGTCTAGATAACGCGCTGGCCATTCGTTTTTCAAAGAAGCAATGCTGTGAGTAAAGGCATCTTCTTCAACTTCCAATGGATCAAATGTCTCTTGATCAATACACTCAACATCAGTTTGAGTGTCTAGAGGCGTGGCTATAAATACATTACGGCCTAGCATGTTAGGTGTATACAAACAAAAATTCGACTCGGATATTACCAAGAGTCCATGAGGAAACGAAAGTTTCATAGTTCATCCTTGAGCTACTAAAAAATTCTAACTGTGTTTTAATTTCTAATGTCTATGAATCAATAAAAAGCCAACGGCTCCTTCAATCCCACTTTTACAAAAAGATAACATGATTTGATGAAAAGTTAAGCACATTAATAACTAAGAATTCGCTATAATGCTTTTTTCCTTTTTCACCAAGATAGTCGAATTGATATGTTAAAGACCTTTAAAGTGCTTTTTATTCTTGGCCTGCTCGGCGTGTTATCTGCCGTAGGCATTACATACGGCATTTACCAAAGCGTTAAAGACAACATTCCAACCGTTGAACAACTGCGCGAAACAGAATTACAAGTCCCGCTAAGAATTTATACATCAGACAAATTGCTTATCGGTGAATTTGGAGAAAAACGCCGCACTCCTATTTCATACGATGAAATTCCTCATTTATTAGAAGAGGCCGTACTGTCTGCGGAAGACACCAACTTTTACAAGCACCCAGGCGTGGATATTTTTGGTTTAGGTCGAGCCGTATTCCAATTAATTACCACAGGTGAAAAGCAAGGCGGTGGCAGTACCATCACCATGCAAGTAGCTCGTAATTATTTTCTCTCATTCGAACAAACGTTTACCCGGAAATTCACTGAAATATTCATTGCCTTAAAAATGGAGCAAGAGCTCAGTAAACAAGAAATACTAGAACTGTATATGAACAAAATTTACTTAGGTAAACGGGCTTATGGTTTCCAAGCTGCCGCACAAGTTTACTATGGAAAACAGTTAGACGAGCTAAACCTTGCACAGCTTGCAATGATAGCAGGCTTACCAAAAGCACCTTCTCGCTATAACCCTATTGCAAACCCTTCTAGAGCGCTTATCCGTAGGAACTGGATTTTGCAACGTATGTTAGCCCTTGGGAAAATTGATAAAGACAGCTATCAAGAAGCCGTTGAGTCCTCAATCACCGCATTAAACCATGGAGTCACCCCCGTCGTTGAAGCAAATTATGTTGCTGAAATGGTGAGATCTGAGCTCTATGAAACGTTTGGCAATGATCTATACGAAGCAGGTTTATCTGTCTACACAACGATCTCATCAGAAAAACAGGTAGCCGCCAATAAGGCCATTGAAAACGGGCTCGCAGCCTACGATGAACGCCATGGTTACCGTGGTTCAGTTGACACAAAAACAGAATTAATTGACGCCACACAGGAAGAACAAATTTCCGCCCTATCGGATTACCCTTCTGTCGGGCAATGGATCCCAGCCTTAACGTTAAAACTAGAAGACCAATCTGCATTGATACGCTTACCTTCAGGTGAACGACACACACTTACATGGGAAGCATTAAGTTGGGCTAGGCCTTATATCGATCACAGCAAAAGGGGAAATAAACCTAAAAAGGCCAATGAAATCATAGTAGAAGGTGACATTATCTACGTAAAACCCGATCCCAAGTTAACATGGAAACTCTCTCAAATACCAAAAGTACAAAGTGCTCTAGTATCTTTAGACAGTAAGAACGGCGCTATTCATGCATTAGTTGGTGGATTAAACTTCTTTCAGAATAAGTTCAATCGAGTTACTCAATCGAAACGCCAACCGGGTTCAAGCTTTAAACCTTTTATCTATACCAGCGCACTTTCTCAAGGATACAGTGCCGCCAGCATTATCAACGATGCACCTGTTGTTTTTAATGACCCAAACTTAGCAACCGCATGGAGACCAACTAACGATGGTGGAAAATTCTATGGCCCAACTCGATTACGTCAAGCACTCTATCGCTCTCAAAATATTGTCTCTGTAAGGATATTAAACGAAATGGGGGTGCGCCCCACATTAGAATTTCTCAAACGTTTTGGTTTCTCTCCTGAAGAGCTTCCCAACAATCTTTCTTTATCTCTTGGAAGTGCCAACATTTCACCTTTACAAATTGCTAAAGGCTATGCGGTACTTTCCAATGGCGGCCATCAAGTCGAGCCCTACTTAATTGATCGAGTTGAAGGCAAGGAAGGCGAAGAATTATATCAAGCCGCGCCCATCACGGTTTGCAACACCTGCTCTTTAATAGAACAAAACATAGACGACATTTTAACCAGCACACAAACAACCGAAAACAGTAGACAAATAGGATTATTCGACACCCCTAATGGCCCTCAAGAGCGACAAATCGCACCATTAGTATTAAGCCCTGACGTAAATTACATTATTTACGACATGATGCGCGATGTCATACGATACGGTACTGGCCGCCGAGCCAAAGTATTAAAGAGAGACGACATTGCTGGCAAAACAGGTACCACCAACGATGGCCGCGATGCGTGGTTTTCAGGTTTTAATGGCGACATAGTCACCACCGTGTGGAGTGGGTTTGACAACTCAAGTGAGTTAGGTCACGGTGAATGGGGTGGCTCTGTTTCGTTGCCTACTTGGATCGACTACATGCGAGTCGCTCTCGCCGATACTGCGCCCTCCTATATTGAAAAACCTTCCAGTTTAATTACCGTTCGTATTGATCCAGACACAGGCGAACGCGCTTTACCGGGTCAAAAGAATGCCATTTTTGAAGTGTTTCGCAGAGCAAACTTACCTCCAGTACGTCTTGCCACATCACCTGTTAACACAAACACGGAAGAGTCCAGTCACAACGCTAATAACAGTCAGGATACGGCTCTAGAAGAATTATTCTAAGATATCACTCGCATGGAGATTGGGATTGCCTAAGCGTCTACCAGAAGCTTTAAAAAGCGCTTCTTTTTCGTTAAATTCAGTTTGTTTCGATGATAATGTCACCGCGTAAAAACACCCTTGTAGTAGACACATTTATTGGGGGGTGTGATTTTCATAAAGTGGCGATGTTTAAACAAATTCACAGAAGGCACCTTGTAAAATCAGAAACTTTATATTGAGCGGTCCTTATTTGCAACGGAGCGAAGCGTCATGGTCAGTTAACTAAAAATGAAGTGTTCACTATATTTACCTTTGATATAGCAGCTTTAGAAATAGATGGTACTAAACAACCTTAACGATTGGAAAAACTGATGTCTACAATAGGAGAAGAACAAAAGTTTCCATTGTGGCTTGTAGCATGATTCAATATTCGGTAGAAGAAGCTGCCATGTAAACAGAAATATATTGCAAAAAAATCCTAGGTGGGTTCGTATTTATGATGTAGATAGTGATGAATTAGATGTTAAATTCCATGAGCTACCACAACGAGCACAATCTCTTTGGGATAAGCACAATCCACTAGACACGGAAGGAAGTTGGTTAGAGTTTGGAAATACAGCAAACTGCTATGGACCCACTTTATGGGACGGTACTGAACTGTCTTGAAATTCAATTGACGTTCAATCTCCGAACCAAAAAAAAACCTGACAGGGTAACCTATCAGGGCTTTCTAATTGAAACTTGACGACGACCTCGTTCCTTTCATAAAGAGCCACATGGCGAATGCCACACTACCATCGGCGATGACCATTTTGTCAGTGGCTGAATCAATATTT
>NZ_JBLIXL010000027.1:0-41662 GCF_047525455.1 Marinomonas phycocola | reverse complement strand
AAGTCGCCATTATTGCCTGTATAAGAAAGCTCGTAGTGATCATAAATTCGATGGTGAGAGATGGTGTCATGTGGAACCCTAAAATGGTTTAACATTAGGAATTGACACCATAGTCACTTGTTAAATGGCAAGAACCACAAAACCAATAAAAAGCACTACGCCATATGCTACGTGTATACGAACTGTTGTTTTTTTAAGGTCTTCGACACTACTAATTAGTGTTTCAATTTTTTGAGTTTTATCTACTACTATTTCTTCAACTACCAGTTTCTCTTCTTTTTTATACTGTTCTTCAGAGTGACTAGCAATGATACTTCCACCAGCTCCAGAACAAGCAAAAACAGCTAAATTTTTAAATATTTCCATGTTTTGTTCAAAGCTTTCGGGAATATATTGTTCAAATACTTTAGGTATTCCGATTCCCCAAAATATGCCATATAGAATTACAAACAAACCTTTCAAAACCCTCTCAGTTTTATATTCTAGAAGCATTAGGAAAGGAAAGAAAAAACCAATAAACAATGTTGGAAAAATAAAAAAATCGAATCTAAAAATGAGACTGGCAGGAAAACCAACAAGCCCAATTAATATAGAAAGAGATAAAGCTAATTTGATTTTTAGAGATTTATTCACGCATATCCTTGCAGTTGCCATTTAACGCCTCAATTTGCATCGAGCGTTAGCGAGTCCGACAACATTGACTTGTTAGCCGTGACTAGCTCGATGTCTGGTAAATTATCAGCGACATCTTGATAGGTTTTACTATTGATAAGAACCTCAGTAACAACTGGCAATGGCTCTGCCCAAATTTCAGGCAAGTCGGCTTCACCGTGCGTTACTATAGGAAAAGCCAATTTCTCTACTGGCGGACAGAATTCAGCCGAGACCCCTTGTTTGTTACCCCGTGCATCTATGCGATACCAGCCATAGCTTTTTAAATTTACGGCGTTTAGACCGTGAAGACAAAACGGCGGAACGTCCGTAATAGTTAAACGCTGGTAGCATAAACCTGCTGGAATTTCATTTGCGCGCAACAGTGCGGCCAACAAATGACTTTTGGCATAGCAATAACCCGTACGATGTTTGAGGACATCTGATGCCTTGCAAGTTACGGGGTTTTGTTCGTAATCCCAACTATGCCTTATCTCGTCACGCACAAACTCAAAACATCTACGAGTAATTTCTTCAGCCTCAGAAGCCCCACTTGCAAGATCTTTTGCCTGTGCGAATACCTCTGGTTTTTCCCAGTCTATGTATTCTGAAGATGCTAAATATTTGTTCATATCCTCAAACTCGAACGGCTAACGCCCAGCTCAATCGCAATTCACGCGATGGCTAAATTGACATACAATGTGAGCTTGCGAACATGGCAATTTTGACAGCGCGTGAATTGTCGATTTGCAGCTGCTTGTTATGAGTTTTTCGTCCATGCAAACTCCATCTGTTTAGCTGTTTTTTCTGCAAGTTCTTTATCTAGCAGCTTTTCCACAATATAGAGGCTCATATCAATGCCAGCTGATATTCCTCCCGACGTTAAGAGGTTACCCTCGTCTACCCACCTAACGCCCTCGACGACGTCTAGGCTTGGAAAAGACTTCCTGAGATCATTGACATCTTCCCAGTGAGTTGTAACTTTATTAGTCTTTATTACCCCAGCCTCAGCGAGTAGAAAAGCACCAGTACAAACAGAAGCAACAGTAGATGCGGTGTTGGCTTGCTTAGAAATCCATTCCATAACATTAGATTTTTTCATCTCGTAAATATGCACGCCCCCAACGATGATCAGCACATCTATAGGTGGGTGATTGGAAAATCCATAGTTTGGTAGAACCAAATAGCCGCCCCTCGCTTTGATGGCGGCATCCGATTCTCCCACGAGGAAAACATTCAATGGATCTCCTACCTCGCTTAGCCTAGATGCGGTAGCGAATACCTCATAAGGCCCAGAAAAATCGAGCACCTCTGCTTCTTCGTATATATAAATTCCAATATTCATCCGATACTCCTTTTACTCATAACATTTTAATAGTCCGCATGCGTGTTTACACATTTTCTAAAACCTTCAAATATCTCTATAAGAATTTGAAGGATAAGAAAATTATAAACTTTCCCACAAAGCCAAGAGCAGGAAAGACAAGCATGCGGGTTATATCCTTTATCCACAGCGTGTTATTTATGAAAAAGAACGGTCCATTAATGCTTATTCATTGATACTAAAACACTTTTCTGCTAATACAATTCGAGCACAGGCACGGTTATTTTATAGGCAAGACGTGCAGGGTATTGGCAACATCAAAAATAGACTGTGTTTTTATTCACAAGGCGTGTGTGTTTTAAAAGGGCTTCATTGTAGTTGTTTATCTGGCCTACGGCCTAGTGAGTTTTACCCCTCCCTAACCCTTGGAAGATATAAGGGAGGGAACATTACAGTAATTCAATTAAACAAAGAGGCTGATTTGTCGGCCTGAAGCCGCGGCCTACCCTACACAGCTCATAACCCACAACAAAAACTGTACATACAACCAGCATTTTTAAGTCGTCCGCCAAAATAGCATTAATATCTTTCGTTGGCTGGAAATTACGATCGATTCAATAAAAAGGCAAAAAAAACCCCAGATCAAGCCTAGGATTTTTAGTACTGCATTTCGCTGTCTATATTTACTCTTCTAGCAATATGCGTAACATTCTACGTAGTGGCTCTGCGGCACCCCATAGAAGCTGATCACCAACAGAGAACGCACTGATATATTGAGGACCCATATTCAATTTACGAATACGGCCAACAGGGATATCTAATGTGCCTGTAGCAGCGGCTGGAGTCAGTTGCTGCATAGTCAGTTCCTTATCATTAGGTACAACTTTCACCCAATCATTATGCTCAGCTAGCATGCCTTCGATATCTGTAACAGGAATGTCTTGATTTAACTTAATGGTAAACGCTTGACTGTGTGAGCGCATCGCGCCGATACGGACACATAGCCCATCAACAGGGATTGGCGCACCAAAGTTACCCAGAATTTTGTTTGTTTCAGCTTGCGCTTTCCACTCTTCACGGCTTTGACCATTATCAAGCTGGGAATCAATCCATGGAATTAAACTGCCTGCTAATGGAACACCAAATTGATCAACTGGCATGCTGCTCGAACGCATTGTTTCAGTAACTCGACGATCAATTTCCAGAATCGCACTTGCAGGATTATTCAAATCCGCCGCTACGGATTCTTTCAATACGCCCATTTGGTTAATTAGCTCACGCATGTGGCGAGCACCACCACCCGAAGCCGCTTGATAGGTCATGGATGTCATCCATTCAATGTGACCTTTTTCAAATAGACCACCCAGTGCCAACAACATTAAGCTTACTGTGCAATTACCACCAGCGAATGTTTTAATGCCGTCTTTAATACCTTGTTGAATCACATTCTGGTTCACTGGATCCAAAACAATAATGGCGTCTTTATCCATACGCAGAGAAGAAGCGGCATCAATCCAATAGCCTTTCCAACCTGCTGCACGTAAATCAGGATAAACAGATTTGGTGTAGTCACCACCTTGGCAGGTAATAATAATATCCATCTTCTTTAATGCATCAATGTCTGTTGCATCTTGTAAAAGAGGAATATCCTTGCCAATATTTGGTCCAGCTTGCCCCGTTTGTGATGTGGTGAAAAATACTGGATCAATATGATCAAAATCTTTCTCTTCCAACATACGTTGCATTAATACGGAACCAACCATTCCGCGCCAACCGACTAAACCCACATTCTGTTTTGACATCATTTCTACCTTTTAGTTTGGGCCCACTCATACCAAGAGCAGTTTCCCCAGTGAATGCGACCAAAGATTGTTTTGGTCGCGAATAAAGCATAACTCAATACATTATAAAGCGGCTAAAACAGCATCGCCCATTTCTTTTGTACCCACAATATGGCTTCCTTCAGATGCAATATCACCAGTACGTAACCCTTGATCCAACACATTACTAACAGCGGCTTCAATCGCATCCGCTGCTTCTTTTGCGTCTAATGAATAACGCAACATCATAGCAACAGATAAAATAGTTGCAAGCGGATTAGCAACACCTTGACCAGCAATATCTGGTGCAGAACCATGGCAAGGCTCGTACATGCCAAAACCATCCGCATTTAATGATGCAGAAGGTAGCATTCCGATAGAACCTGTTAGCATAGCCGCTGCATCGGACAAGATATCACCGAACATATTCCCCGTTACCATAACATCAAACTGTTTAGGTGCACGTACCAATTGCATTGCCGCATTATCGACCAACATATGGCTTAATTCGACGTCTGGATATTCTTTGGCCACTTCTTCCATGACTTCTTTCCAAAGTACCGTCACTTCTAGTACGTTGGACTTATCAATAGAACACACACGCTTGCCACGTTGGCGAGCCGCTAAAAATGCGGAATGAGCAATACGACGAATTTCCGACTCGTTGTATACGTACGTATTAAAACCTTCACGCTCACCATTTTCTAACGTTCGAATACCACGAGGTTGGCCAAAATAAATCCCACCCGTCAATTCGCGTACAATCAATATATCAAGGCCTGCAACGATTTCAGGCTTTAAGCTTGAGGCATCCGCTAATTGGGGATACAAGATAGCTGGACGTAAGTTAGAAAAAAGATCCAGATTAGAACGAAGTCCTAACAGGCCTTTTTCAGGGCGCACCGCCATATCCAGACCGTCCCATTTAGGGCCACCGACAGCGCCTAACAAAATAGCATCTGCAGCTTTGGCTTTACTCAATGTCGCTTCTGGCAAAGGTGAACCCATTTCATCATACGCCGATCCACCTACTAATGCGGATTCATGCTGAACCCCCAAATCAAATTTAGCACTTACTTTATCAAGTACTCTAACTGCTTGCTCGACGATTTCAGGGCCAATGCCATCACCCGGCAGAATCAATACATTTCTAGACGTCATTTTTACATTCCTTATTTTTTATCGGCAAATAACCAAGGTGATTTTTGTTTACGCGTGGCTTCATAGGCATGAATTGTATCAGCATGCTGAAGTGTTAGGCCAATGTCATCAAGACCATTCAGCAAACATTCTTTACGAAATGAATCAACATCGAACGTAAACTGAGCACCAGAAGGCGTTGTGACCGTTTGTGTTTCTAAATCAATGCTTAAAGAGTAACCCTCTGTTTCTTCGCCTTCATTAAATAACTGCTCAACTTGCTCTTCTGTCAAAGCAATTGGTAACAAACCGTTTTTGAAACAGTTATTAAAGAATATATCCGCAAAGCTTGGCGCGATAATCACTCTAAAACCATAATCGTCTAATGCCCAAGGTGCGTGCTCTCGGCTCGAGCCACAACCAAAGTTTTTACGAGCAATCAACACACTCGCGCCTTTATAACGCGCTTGATTCAATACAAAATCTTGCTTTAAAGGACGAGCCGAACAATCTTGATCAGGTTGACCTTCATCTTGGTAACGAAGTTCATCAAATAAGTTTTTACCAAAGCCAGTACGCTTAATGGATTTTAAAAACTGCTTTGGAATAA
Organism: Marinomonas phycocola; assembly: GCF_047525455.1. NCBI lineage: Bacteria > Pseudomonadati > Pseudomonadota > Gammaproteobacteria > Oceanospirillales > Oceanospirillaceae > Marinomonas > Marinomonas phycocola. The sequence goes on along the minus strand of NZ_JBLIXL010000027.1, from coordinate 36,117 downwards.
TCATATCTGTATCAACATTGGCCAAATCTAAAGGCGCGACTAATCCAGTATGTAATGTAAACGGACGCATATCGTCTCCTAGTGTTTAACCAATTCATTAACATCAATAAAATGACCGGCTACGGCTGCGGCTGCGGCCATTGCTGGGCTTACCAAGTGAGTACGTCCACCAAAGCCTTGACGACCTTCAAAGTTACGGTTTGACGTAGAAGCACAGTGTTCACCATTCCCTAACTTATCCGCATTCATCGCCAAGCACATAGAACAGCCCGGTTCACGCCACTCTAAACCGGCATCTGTAAAGATTTTATCCAAACCTTCTGCTTCTGCCTGTGCTTTAACCAAACCCGATCCAGGAACGACAATGGCTTCTTTTAATGTCGAAGCCACCTTACGCCCTTTCACTACATCAGCGGCAACACGTAAATCTTCAATACGTGAGTTCGTACATGAACCAATGAAAACACGATCTAGGGTAATATCATTTAAGGTGTTTTTACCTTCTAACCCCATGTATTTCCAAGCTCTTGTATAGCTTTCTTGAAGACCTAAATCAGTTTGATCTTCTGGACGAGGAATCGGCTGATCAATGGCAATTACCATTTCAGGCGACGTTCCCCAAGTGACTTGAGGCTTAATGTCTTCTGCTTTTAATACCACAACATTGTCAAAATACGCATCATCGTCCGAGTGCAGTTCGTTCCAAGCGGTTACCGCCTGATCCCATTGCTCACCTTTGGGAGCGTAAGGACGTCCTTTTACATAATCGATCGTGGTCTGATCCACTGCGATCAAACCAACGCGCGCACCCGCTTCAATGGCCATATTACAGACCGTCATACGGCCTTCCATGGATAACGATTGTATTGCTTCACCACCAAATTCAATCGCATAGCCCGTACCACCAGCCGTACCAATTTCACCGATAATGGCCAATACTACGTCTTTTGCTGAAACCCATGGAGACAAAGTACCGTCTACACGAACCAACATATTTTTACTTTTCTTTTGTACCAAACATTGAGTCGCTAAAACATGTTCAACTTCAGATGTTCCAATACCATGAGCCAACGCCCCAAAAGCACCATGAGTGGAGGTATGTGAATCACCACATACAACCGTTGTTCCCGGTAAAGTCGCGCCTTGCTCAGGGCCAACTACATGCACAATACCTTGACGAACGTCTTGCATTTTAAATTCAGTAATCCCAAATTCATCACAGTTGTCATCCAACGTTACTACTTGAATTTTTGAAACAGGGTCTGAGATGCCTTCAATGCCGCTTTTACGCTCTACATTGGTTGTAGGTACGTTGTGATCTGGCGTCGCTAAATTAGCACTGATTCTCCAAGGCTTACGTCCCGCAATACGTAACCCTTCAAAAGCTTGTGGTGAAGTCACTTCATGCAATAGTTGCAAATCAATATAAATCAACGCACTACCATCATCTCGTTCTTGTACTAAGTGGTCATCCCACAATTTATCGTAAAGTGTTTTTGCCGACATTTGTTCTCTCCTAAGTCACTATTTGATTATCCTAATGCTTTGCTTTAAATTACTCAAATTCATATTTTTCATGTTTTGGATAATTTTTTGGAATGATGGATATATCTGAACTGCTTACCTTTATTAAAGTTGCTGAAACTGGCTCATTTTCTGATGCCGCAGAAAAGCTTTTTGTGACCCAACCAGCGGTCAGCAAACGCATCGCAAGTTTGGAGCAAGGCTTAAACACACGCTTATTTGATCGAATTGGTCGTAAAGTTCAATTAACGGAATCAGGCGTGCGTTTATTACCGAGAGCCAAAAACATTGCGCTTGAGTTGCAGGATATAAAACGCAGCATGTCTCTCAAAGAAGGAGAAATCAGTGGTGAACTACGCATTGCTACAAGCCATCACGTCGGATTAAGACGATTACCTACAACACTAAAACGTTTTCAGCGCGAGTTCTCGAACGTCATACTAAAGGCCGATTTTACCCAATCAGAAGACGCTTATCAGCAAGTAATGAAAGGGGACGTTGAATTAGCCGTCATTACACTCTCAAATCAATCCAATAGTGCCATTGAATCCATACCTATTTGGTCCGACCCTCTGGTCTGCGTCGCAAGTAAAGATCATGAATTAAGCCAGATGAGCTCGGTAGATTTAATTCAACTGGCGAGTCACTCTTGCGTACTACCAAAACAAAATACCTTCACAAGACAAATGGTAGACTCAGTCCTATCACAAAATGATTTAAAACCCAATGTGCGCATGAGCACTAATAATTTTGAAACACTAACCATGTTAACCAGCATCGGCTGGGGTTGGTCTTTGCTCCCCTCTACACTGATTAATGATGAACTTTGTATTTTGCATTTAGATGAATTAAACACTGCGAGAAAACTCGGCGTTATTTACCACAAACAACGCACTCTTAGTCGAGCTGCTCACATGTTTATTGAAATTATGAAAGAAGAAGCAAAGTAGCTAATCTCTTTGATTCACAAGAAGAGTCACCAACGCTAAGGCACTCACTATCGCAGCAAACGTGAAGACACCTTTGCCTCCGGACAATTCCCAAATATAACCGGAGAGAATCATGCCACTCCCGCCACCAAGACCAATAGCAAACGCACTGTACATCGTCTGACCTTGCGCCGCGTATTTTTCAGGGAAAAGTCGATGAACCTGTTCAATCGACACCATATGAAACAGAGCAAAGGTAATGCAATGCATTAACTGGGCTATTAAAACAACCACCAAACTGTCCGCATACCATCCAACAAAAAACCAACGACAGATGCCAAGAGTAAAACAAAGGGCTACGATATGAACAGCAGAGAAGCGTTTAACGATGTTTCCAAAAAACAAAAACAGCACAATCTCCATTATCACACCAGATGAAATCAGTAAGCCTATTTGTTCACCTGAATACCCTGCATTGGATAGATGTAGCGCAATAAAAACATTGTACGGCGCATGTGCCATATAAGATAAAAACGCGATCAACAGAAAAAAGCGGACTTCTTTTAATCGGAAAAGTGACCAAAAAGAGCCTACTTGCTTCCCTTTATCTAACGGAATAGGCTTTTCTTTTAATAAAAATGTTATGGAAAACGCGATGGCAATACCAACCATCATAAGCGGAATAATAACTCCCACACCAATCCTTGAAACCAGAAACCCACACAAGGTGACAGCGCAAATATAACCCAAAGAGCCGCCTGCTCTGACTCTTGTATAAGGCACACCTAACCCACTTATACTTCTTAACGCAAAAGAATCCGCCAACGGCATTAAAGCACTGTAAAAGAGCGCCAATATAAAAGTAAGAATCCAAAAAGAGCCATAATCTTGAGCAAAATAGAAAGGAATAACAGCAATAAACGTCCCTCCTGTCGCAATTTGGAGAGACAATTTAGGCAAACCTAGGCGAGCTGTCAGCCACCCCCAAAAATGAGGTACTAAAATAGTAGAAAGTGTCAATATAGACATAATCCGACCGATTTCAGAACCAGAAAGGTCAATAGATCGATAATACATCGAAATATATGGCACCATTACACCATTTAAGCTACAGAAAAAGAAAAAATAACCAAATAACGGCCAAGCAACCGAACTAGCACGAGCAGAAAACATGAGTAACCTAATAAATTTTAGAAATATGTAAAGGGAGCATCACAATAAAGCAGTATAGCTAAGGATAAGAGATATCTTTTTATTATTAGGCATATATGACTAGCTTAACGCCTATATTGTAGCCACAAATGCAAAACATTGGCACTATAATAGCTTATTTTTTCATTATGTTTTTAAGCACAATTTATAAAAAACCTCTAGGAGCACATCTTTAATGATAGTAGACAATCCAAACTGGTGGCGCGGTGGCGTTATTTATCAAATTTACCCTCGTAGTTTTTTTGATTCCAACAACGATGGAATTGGTGATTTACCAGGCATTACCAGTAAACTAGAGTACGTAGCGTCTTTAGGGGTAGACGCAATTTGGCTCTCTCCGTTTTTCACATCACCAATGAAAGACTTTGGCTATGATGTGTCAGACTATTGTGATGTCGATCCTATTTTTGGCGTGTTATCTGATTTTGATAATTTAATTAACAAAGCCCACTCTCTTGGCCTAAAGGTTATTATCGATCAAGTATTAAACCACACCTCAGACCAACATTTATGGTTTGATGAATCACGTAAAAGCCACGACAACCCAAAACACGATTGGTACGTCTGGGCCGACGCAAAACCAGACGGCACAGCACCAAACAACTGGATGTCTGTTTTTGGCGGGCCAGCTTGGCACTGGGACAGTCGTCGCTGCCAGTACTATTTACATAATTTCCTTGATAGCCAGCCTGACTTAAATTTTCATAACCCAGATGTCGTCAATGCACTAATGGATGTATTGGAATTTTGGTTGAAACGTGGCGTTGATGGCTTTCGTTTAGACACAGCCAATTTTTTCTATCACGATACCGAATTAAAAGACAATCCACCTAGAGAAGAAATTTTAGAAGGAGGCATTGGCGTTCGCCCAGACAACCCTTATGCATTCCAATTGCATTTATATGACAAATCTCAACCCGAAAACATTCCATTTTTAAAACGTATTCGAGCCTTAATGGATCGTTACCCAAATACCACCACAGTGGGTGAAGTCGGTTGTGATTTCTCTCTAAAAACCATGGCACAATACACCCAAGGGAACGATAAATTACACATGTGTTATTCCTTTGACCTTTTAACACAAGACTCATCAATGAATCATGTTAGAACAACCATGGAAACTATTGAAAATGCACTTGGAGATGGATGGCCTTGTTGGACAATAGGCAACCATGACGTTAATCGAGTAGCGTCTCGATGGTCAGAAAACAAACCCAATGACGAACAAGCCAAAGTTTATATGGCAATGCTGTTAACATTACGTGGTAGTGTGTGTTTGTATCAAGGAGAAGAACTGGGCCTTGCCGAAGCAGAGCTTGAATTTGAGGATTTGGTTGATCCATACGGCATTACATTCTGGCCTGAGTTCAAAGGGCGCGACGGTTGCCGTACACCATTACCATGGACCGACGAAACAAATGGTGGATTTAGCCAAGCCAAACCTTGGCTGCCTGTTGCTGAAAGCCATCTACCACAATCTATTCAAATACAGAAAAGCGATCCATCTTCAGTGATGAACGCTTATTCTGACTTCTTATCTCTGCGCAAAAACCACCCAGAGTTTATTGAAGGTGAGATCGAATTTCTTTATAACGACGATAAAGTCCTTGTCTATCTAAGAACTTTAGAGAAAGTGAAAACATTAGTGGGTGTCAATACCGGTGAGACACCTGTAAGTATCCAACTAAATGACTATTTGGACAAGCCAGCAAAAATTGAACTGCTTCCTTTACCGCTAAACCTACCATCAGGAACGCTTAATGGCAGTCAGTTATCATTAGGTAAATTCAGTATTGCATTAGCGTCTGTTCGCTAATCGTTTTTCATCCCCCCCCCTAAATAAGAGCATCAAAAAAGGAGCGATTACACAACATTGTGATCGCTTCTTAATGTAAAACCACATCCAAAAATAAGCCTAGCAATTCAACACCACTCGCCTTGCTTTCATTTAAATTAATGCAATTTCATCTTAGGTTTTACCGCTTTACTGATTCTCTTAACAGCCATAATCAGCAATGCTTTAATCCAACCATGAATCGCAATTTGATGCATCCGATAAAGAGAAAGATACACAAATCGAGCAATTCGACCTTCCACAAACATAGATTTACTTGAAAGGTTCCCCATTAAACTACCAACCGTACTGTAGCGGCTCAAATTCACAAGTGAGCCATGATCATGATAAACAAAATCTTTCAACGGTTTGTCTGTAAAAGTCGCCACAATATTATCACTGACTAATGAAGCCATTTGATGTGCTGATTGCGCTCTAGGCGGGACGAAACGCCCTTCTTCTAATTCACAAGCACAACAATCCCCAATCACATAAATAGAATCAAACTCATTTGTTTGCAGGTTTTGCTTAACAACAATTTGATTGGCTCGGTTGGTTTCTAACCCATCAATACTTTTTATAAAATCTGGTGCTTTTACACCAGCAGCCCACACCATCAAATCTGCATCAAGCGTATTTTCCGCTGCGGTTAAAAAACCTTCTTCAGTGGCTTTTACAATCCGAGTATTTTCACTCACTTTAACGCCTAAACGCGACAACTCTTTGCGAGCCTGCAATGCAATTCTCTCAGGCAACGCAGGTAAAATACGATCACCCGCCTCAATGAGCGTTATTTCCATTTTCTTCGAGGACATGTTGGTCATACCATACGCTTTAAGTAAATCCGCCACATGGTTCAATTCAGCCGCCAACTCTACGCCCGTTGCACCGCCACCAACAATGGCTAATTTAAGCATATCATCATTGTTTCCACCTTGATGCACCCGCAGAAACTGATTAAGTAGTGCTTGCTGAAAGCGCTCGGCTTGCTTATGAGAGTCTAAGAAGTAACAGTTTTCTTTAACACCAGGTGTTGAAAAATCATTGCTGACACTACCAACGGCAATAACAAGTGTGTCATAAGAAAGAGTACGAACAGGAAGAATTTCATGCCCTTCGTCATCGACTAAGGCATCGATCTCTATGGATTTTTCTTTAGCGTTTAGGCCAACCATTGTACCTAGTTGGTATTGGTAGTAATGTCTTGCAGAATGAGCACGGTAATTAATGCCATCTGTGTTGATGTCTAGTGACCCTGTTGCCACTTCGTGTAGTAAAGGTTTCCAGATATGGGTACGACTTCTATCAATAAGAATGACCTCAGCCTCCCCACGTTTGCCTAATTTGTGCCCGAGCTTGGTAACCAATTCAAGCCCACCTGCACCACCGCCAACGACGACTATTCTTTTCATGAGTTTTACCTTTTAATTTATAAATCATCTGAAAAAATGTCTTAAAAAAACACCTTTTCAGAGTACTTATAAAGTAAGACTCAACGCTTTTGAGGCACGCACTCAAAAGCACGAACAATTTAACTTTGACGCATCTTAATCAGAAGTTTGTCGAGCGAATTAGCAAATGCCGCTTTGTCTTGATTATTGAAAGTATCTGAGCCGCCGATATTTTCACCACTGCTGCGCATCTGTTCCATAAAATCGCGCATAGCCAATCTCTGTTTAATGTTTTCTCTTGTATAGATCTCACCACGAGGATTAATAGCCAACGCATTTTTATCAACCACCTCGGAAGCTAGCGGAATGTCAGCCGTGATGACTAAATCATTTACCTCAACGTGGTCCACAATGTAATTGTCCGCTTCATCAAATCCTTGAGACACTTGATGCCTATCAATCCAAGGAGAAGGAGGAATGGCAATCATTTGATTAGCAACCAAAGTACATTGTATTTCCACTCGCTCTGCCGCACGGAACAAAATGTTTTTGATGACATTTGGACACGCGTCAGCGTCAACCCATATTCTCATTAGAAAGCCCTTGTAAAATGAATGGTTTATATTATTCCCTTTCAAGCCGACTTTATCCAGTATCGAATCAATTAAGTATAAAATTTCATAATATCGAGACGTTTAAACAAAAAAAGCCAGCTTATTCTCATAAGCTGGCCATTTATTAAACGACAGTAATATAAAAAATCATACATTACATATTTGGATAATTAGGACCACCTGAACCTTCCGGAGTCACCCACGTAATATTTTGTGCAGGATCTTTAATATCACACGTTTTGCAATGTATGCAGTTTTGACTATTTACTTGAAATATTGATTCATTGTCTTTTTCAACGACTTCATAAACCCCAGCAGGGCAATACCGTTGGGCAGGTTCTGCGTACTTAGGTAAATTTTGCTGTATTGGCACATTGGCATCTTTCAACTGCAAATGGCTTGGCTGATCTTCCTCGTGATTGGTATTTGATAAGAAAACCGAAGACAATTTATCAAAACTTAAGAGACCATCTGGTTTTGGGTAATCAATTTTTTGATGCTTTTCTGCCGCCTCAAGAGTAGCGTAGTCTGGAATAACATCCGTAAAATTGAAGGGCAATGCACCCGAACATAAGTTTTGATCCACCCAATTATAAGCACCGCCAAAGAAAGTACCTAACTTATGCATGACAGGGACAAAGTTACGTGTTTTCTGTAGCTCTTCACCTACCCAAGACGCGTCAAACGCCTCTTTGAAGTCAGTCAGTTTCTTCTCTGCGTTCTCAGTTGATAAAGCAGAAACGATTGATTCTGCTGCAAGAATGCCTGTTTTCATTGCCGTGTGAGTGCCTTTAATTTTGCCAGGGTTCAACGTCCCCGCATCACAACCAATTAATACTCCTCCTTCAAACACCATCTCAGGAAGAGAACGTAATCCACCTTTCGCGATAGCTCTTGCACCATAAGAAACCCGCTTACCACCTTTTAAATGTGTGGAAATTAACGGATGGTGCTTATAACGCTGAAACTCGTCGTATGGGCTCAAAAAAGGGTTCTTATAGTTTAGGTCGGTAATCAGTCCAACCACTACTTGGTTATTTTCTAAATGATATAAAAAACCACCGCCGCCAGCTTCACTGCCTAGTGGCCAACCCGCGGTATGAATGACCGTACCCGGCTTACTTTGCTCTGCTGGCACGTCCCACAATTCTTTAATACCCAATCCATAATGTTGTGGATCAGAATGTTTATCTAATGAAAAATGCTGAATCAATTGCTTACCAAGATGCCCTCGGCACCCTTCAGCAAAGACGGTGTATTTTGCTTTCAGCAACATACCTTGCATGTAACCGTCTTTTTCAGCCCCATCCGCCGCAACACCCATGTCTCCTGTAATGATTCCTTCCACATGGCCATTCTCATCATACGCAACAGAAGCTGCACTAAACCCTGGAAAAATCTCCACGCCAAGTTCTTCAGCTCGCTCAGCTAACCAACGACACAAATTACCAAGGCTAATAACGTAATTGCCTTCATTATGCATTGTTTGAGGGATCATCCAATTAGAAAACTGACGACTGACTTGATCATCATGCAACCAATGCAATTCATCAACATTCACTTGCGTATTTAGTGGTGCCCCCATTTCTTTCCAATTGGGGAACAGTTCATTTAAGGCAATCGGATCAACTACGGCGCCGGATAAAATATGAGCGCCAACTTCCGAGCCTTTTTCAACCAAACACACACTGACCTCTTTTTCTTGCTCTTGAGCTAATTGCATTATACGGCAAGCAGAAGACAGGCCTGCTGGGCCACCGCCAACAATAACCACATCAAATTCCATCACTTCACGCTCTAACATATCCCCTCCAACACAGGCAAAGTCCACTAAATCATGGGATCAATTATTTTTATAAGGTACATAACACTGTACTTTCATATCGATTTCTATCGAAAAAAACTGGATGTCGATAAAGATGATATGGATTCGTTACCTGACATAATAGCCTGATAATAACCCGTTGTGCGAGGCAAAATATGCTGGCAATAAAAATCAACCGATTGATTCCAAGAGGCTTTTTGCACATCAGACAATACATCTGAAGTCAGAGCCTTTGCTTGAGCCTTCACTTGCAGCCATCCACCCAGCGCATACCCCATCAGCATCATGAGCGAATAAGCCGATCCAGTAGCAGTAACCGAGTCCTTATTCATTCGTTCAAGACAGACACCTTGTGCACGATCAACGTCCTGTAAAACACGTTTAACACAACTTATATTTACCAACAAACTGTCGACTTCAGAACTTTTTTCCAGCATAGAAAGTTCGCTTGTTATATCCTTTAACAAACTTCTAACACCCTCTCCCTGATCACCTTGAAGCTTTCTGCCAATAAGATCCAGAGCCTGAATGCCATTGGTACCTTCATAAATAGGCAATATTCGCGCATCGCGTGCATGCTGTGCCACACCAGTTTCTTCAATAAAGCCAACACCACCGTGAACCTGAATCGCCAGCGAGGTGACTTCTTGAGCTTGCTCAGTAATCCAACCTTTTACAATTGGAGTGAAAATACTACAGCGTTCTGCGTGCTTTGCCTGCTGCTCTTCTTCTGTCAAATTCGCTAAATCAATTTCAACCGCAGCGGTATAAACCAAAGAGCGCATGGCATCAATCTGGCTTTTCATCATCATAAGCATTCGCAGTACGTCTGGATGCTCTATTATTTCGACTTTACGACTGCGATCGGCACTTATTCCTTGTTTACGTTCTCTCGCATAATCAAGTGCCTGCTGGTAGGCCCTTTCAGAAATAGCTAACCCCTGTAACCCCACACCTTGACGGGCGTTATTCATCATGGTGAACATCGCCATTAACCCACGGTTTTCTTGTCCAACAAGATAACCAATTGCGCCATCATTATCCCCAAAACTCATTATGCAGGTTGGCGAGGCGTGAATCCCCAATTTTTTCTCAACGGAAACAGGGACAACATCGTTTCTGGTAGCGAGGTTCCCTTCTTGATCTAATAAAAACTTAGGCACAATAAACAGAGAAATACCTTTCACACCCTCAGGTGCATCCGGCAGCCGGGCTAACACCAAATGGACAATGTTCTCTGTCATTTGATGATCTCCCCATGTGATGAATATTTTTTGTCCAAATATGCGGTACTGATCACCATCAGGAATCGCTTTCGTTTGGATAGCTGCAAGGTCAGAACCCGCAGCTGGCTCGGTTAAATTCATCGAACCCACCCATTCACCACTGATCATTTTTGGTAAATACAGTGATTTTAAGGATTCATTTGCATGAGTTTCAATGGCTTCAATGGCTCCTTGATTAAGCAAAGGGCAAAGAGAAAAAGCCAAGTTCGCTGACTGAACACCTTCACTGACGGCCGCAGACAAACTAAAGGGCAAACCTTGACCACCGTATTCTTCAGATCCGGACAAGCCTCCCCAGCCACCCTCAACATAAGCATCAAATGCCTCTCTGAAGCCTTTTGCTTCATGCACCTCACCATCAACAATCACGGATCCTTCTTGATCGCCAGAATGATTAATCGGTGCAATAACTTGCTCACAAAGCTTACCTGCTTCATTTAAAATGGCGTCGATTAGATCCTCAGAAATGTCATCTTCTAATAATGTATTTAATCGAGAAAAGCCTGCAACGTGAAGTAAACTAAACGTAATATCATTAAGTGGGTAGCGGTAATCACTCATACCTTTTATTCTCCGACTCTATAGCGATAGAAAAATGTGTATTCCGTATAGTGACTTGCGCAACCCATTCACTCAATAACACTTTTCCTCTAAATTAATGACAAAATCATCCAAACCTGATTATTTTTTACAACACTCACCCTGTACTGACTTCTTTAAATCCTTTTTCAAATTTTAAATATTCTTCATTTTTTCTGTATTCACCTGGCGTTACTCCCGTCCACTTTTTAAAAGACCGAAAGAAGGCAGACGGCTCTTCAAACCCCATCAAGGAAGCTATATCACTGATACTCAACTGCGGCGCATTCATGTATGTGATTGCGGCCTCTTTCCGACACTCATCTTTGATTTGCTGATAGGAGGTATTTTCATCATTTAGTCTTCTACGCAGAGTCGATACACTCATGCTCAGAGCAGACGCAACTTCATCCGCACTCAAAACATCTCGTGAGAAATCTTTACCAAGCATAGACATTACTTGTGATTTCAAACTGTTGTCATTATCGACCATCACCAACAATTGATACGGTGCTGTTTTCAAAAAACCACGCAGGCTTTCTTCCGTTTGAACTACTGGCAAGTCAAGATAGCTAGCAGGAAAGACCAATGCATTAGCATGTTGGCCAAATTTAACTTCTGATTGGAAAAGCGTTTTGTAATATTCCAAATCATCAGGACGATCACAGGTAAAATACGCCGCCTTTAAAGATAAGCGACGCCCAATCAACCAACTGATAAAATGATGCCACATAGAAAGCGTTGTTCTGAAACGCTCTTTTGACTCGGTCTTCATTAAATTTTCTACATCTTCTACAGAAGCAGAGTCCAAAGGGGCAAATGTGACCATGGCATAACGGCCCTTTTTAATTAATACTGGCTTAATAATCGGGCCTCGACATATCTCGTAAAAATCACTACACCGATACAGAGAATGCGCAAGAGAACGCGCATGAATGATACACAAACACATCATTCTAAACGTCCCATTTGGCACCTTTCCACCACTTAACATACCAAATGATTCATCTTGCACAAGAAACATTATATGTTGGTACAGCAGACCATATTTATGCGCCGGAAATGAATTTCCAAATTCAACATCTTTCTTAGAAATATCCAACGAGGACAACAACTCTGCGCTATCCACACCTTGATCCTCGAGAGCCTTTAATAAAAAATGGACACTGGACATAGGAACAAAGGCTTTTACATTCATAATAACTCTCTTTGATAACAATTAAATTATTTAAAAAGCGCACAATAAAAAAGGCTGCGAAGGCAGCCTTTTTTGAAAACGAACGTATAATCGCATTTCTTAGATACCTTAAAAGGTTTCAGAAAACGCATTCATTAAATCATTCGTGGTTAACTCTTCGGTATTACTTTCTTCCTGAGACTCAATATTTTCAGATTCTTTTTCCATCACTGGCGGTACATAAGTAAATCGTCTGGGTCGTTGTGCTGGCGCCTTGTCCTCTACTTCAGGTAACAATCCCAGTCTAGCAAGCTTTTTTTGTGCCTGCTCTTTACGTAATTGCGATTTTTTAACATGAAAACGGCGAAGCTCTTTTGATTTCTGAGCTTTACGCTGCTCTTTCATCATCTCTTTAGTACCCGTTTTACCTAATTTTCCACGCATTGTGCGCGTTTTTTTTGATCGTGCCATGATTTCCTCACTCTTATACAGGTGAATTGTAGCAGCCTTAAACCGCTCCGTCACTGTACTTTGACCGCTCAAAAAAATCTCTTCAAATTAAGAGGACATTAGCACTCATATTGAAAAGTACGATGTCCCACTTTACGCAATTTACCCACTTTTTTAATTAAACTTTTTATTTTCGCTTGATCGCCATCCGTAATCGCCACTTTCAATTCTGCAAACACATCGGATGTTTTATCAATCGCATTTTGATAATCTGCCTTACGCTTTGTTAACTCATCATCTAATAGTTCTTTATGATTAAAAAGATAAGGCATTTCATCTCTAGAAAGCATCAAATAATTCTGGATTGAATCAATTCTAGTTAGAGCGTTTTCCGTATTGCCCGTACGGATTTCAAACGATAGAGACTTTAAGTCGGTTTTCATATCTTCCATGTAATCATGTAGTTTCGTCGCATCGCAATCAGTATGAGCAAACACAGGAACACTAAGGGAGGCAGTCAGTATAGACATTACTAGAACAGTTCTGCAATTCAACATTACGTATAGTCTCTTTGTAGGGTATCGGCAAAATGTAAGCCATTACTTTAAATAAGTTAACGGTCTTTACATCACTTTTTCAAGAATGAAAGTATTTTAATAATTTATTTTTCTCAGGTACAAAATATGGATGACAATAAGGCTTACAGCGTCTATCTTTGACTTATGAAATTACATTCAATACCAACAAAATGCACACTTCTTATTATCCTCTGTTGCTTAGCAAACCTCTCTTATGCTGAATGCCGAGACTTAGACAGTATAAAAGCGGCAAACGAAAAATCATTGACTCTCCTTCCCGGAGAAGTGTTCTTACCCGCTAGAGTACTTAAAAAACATCACCCTAGTGGAGTTAAAGAAGTCGCGAGCTACATCAAGTCGGAGGATTTATATTATACCGTCTTTTCAAACGTCGACGCACAGTGTAATGCTACTCTTATTAAACGCACCAATGGCAAATATTAAAAAACTCACAATATATTAAGGAAGGTGCATTAATTTATTATGAGCTTAATGTCTTACTTTACGTTTCTTCAATTCAAGAATAAAATCGATCACTTCTTAGATACAGAGTCTGACTTGTCTTTTTTGACTTCTTTCTCTTCTGAGTCGTCTTCTTCCTCTTCTTCACCTAATTTAGAAATTTCTTCAAGTTTTTGAATCACTCGGGCGTTGATACTGCCTTCAGGGTACTCTCCCTCCGCATCAATACTGCCTGCTTCAATTCCAGTTAATAAGTTAAGCGCTTCATCAGCTGTTGCAATAGCGTAAATAGAGAAATTACCTTTCGATACAGCGTCTAGAACTTCGTCAGACAGCATCAAATTATTCGCATTGGATTTCGGAATGATAACACCCTGGGTGCCAGTCAACCCTCTGGCGTTACATACATTGAAGAATCCCTCAATCTTCTCATTCACTCCACCAATTGCTTGCACTTCACCGTATTGGTTCAATGACCCCGTAATCGCCAAATCTTGACGCAAAGGCACCTGTATCAAAGCCGATAGTAAACAACACAACTCAGCCGTAGAAGCACTGTCTCCATCTACGTAACCGTAACTTTGCTCCATGGCAATAGAAGCCGAAATCTCTAGTGGGAATCGCTGCGCGTATTTACTTCCCAAATACCCCGACAATATTAACACCCCTTTAGAGTGAATATTTTGCCCAAGGTTAGACTCCCTTTCTATATCAATGATACCCTTACCGCCGGGGTAAACAGTGGTTGAAATTCTTGCTGGCGCACCAAAGCTACTATCGCCAATCTGCATTACAGTCAAACCATTTATTTTACCAACGGCCATACCATCGCTTTCAAGCAACACGGTACCATCGACAATCTCTTCGATGATCTTTTCACTCACACGCCCGGTGCGGTGCTTCTTAGCCTTCAGAGCTCGTTTAATATGAATATCCGTAGTCAGTTCATCTTTGGCTAATTGACGAATAAAATCGGCTTCACCTAACAATTCAAAAACGTCGCCAATACGAGCCGACATCTCTTTTTGATGTTCTGCAAGGCGACTGCTGTACTCAATTAATGTCGCAACACCAGCTTGAGTAACATCGGCATAATTTTCTTTCAGTACTCGGTCATTCAATAAGCGAGAAAATGCCATTTCTGACTCTTTATTGCGCTTAAGAGTGTCATCAAAATCAACCAATACACGAAACATGTCTTGAAAATCCGGATCGGCATCTTGTAACAAGTAATAGATTTCACGTGAGCCAATTAAAACAACTTTTACTTTTAATGGCACATCTTGAGGAGCCAAAGTTGTTGTATTCGTCAACCCTAAATCTGAATAAGGGTGCTCAATTTTAAGTGTTTTACTTTTCAAAGCTCGCTTTAATGCTTCCCATAAATAGTGGTCGGTTAGCAACTTCTCAGCATCTAAAATTAAGTAACCGCCATTAGCCGCATGCAGGCTTCCAGAGCGAATCAAGCGATGATTCGTAATTAACATCCCTTGGTCACTGCTGTACTCCACTTGCCCAAAAAGATTGCGATAAGTGGGATGTGCGTCATAGACAACCGGCATACCACTGTCCATTTCATGCTTTACTGCTACGTTAGGAAGATAAAGTTCTTCATAAATTTGACGTCTTCCAGTATCATCACGGTTCTCTGTCACCTTATCATCGACCATTTGATCAATAATATTCTTATCTAAATCGTCCCGCATTTCTTTTAAATACGCTGAAACCTGCTCATTATCCTGATAAAAATCAAACAAAGGCTGCATGAAGGGGTCAAGCGCCTCCTTCACTGTTTCTAAGTTCAGTAACTTATGCTCTTCATACGTAGCGCGCTTCCATTGCGGTAAAATCAATAACTCATTGTTTAAAAGTTGCTCCAATTGCGAAACACCGTTTTGGAAAGCATCGCGATCTTCGTCTGACAAAGCCGCAAATTCATTATCTTCCAACGCTTTTCCATCACGCATCGGTGCAAAACTAACAGACGATGCATCGCGGTACATAGCAACGCCGATTTTGACAGATTCTTTCTCTACTTTATTAATCGCAGATTCATACAGTTCATTAAAATCACGGTCAATCGCACTTTTCTGCTGTTGATACGTTGGATTCTCAAACGCCGCAGGAAAGATCACCATCAATCCATCAATAACGTCTTTGATGTGCTCTTCAAACACTTTTGCACAACCTGGAGCAAACTCAATTGCTTTAGGGCAACGACTGTCATCAAAATTATTAACATAAACCCACTCATTAGGTGCGTCTTGTCTTTTTGCTTCGCTTTTTAAATAACTCATTACATAAGAAGAACGCCCTGTGCCGGAGTCCCCCATCGCGTAAATGTTGTAACCAGGACGCTGCATTGCAACCCCAAACTGAATCGCCTCGACAGCACGCTCCTGACCCAGAATACCGTTTAATGGCTCCAGCTCGGACAACTTTGTAAATTCAAGGTGAGACTCAGGGACTTTTGCACAGAGTTTATCAAGAGATATTGGGCTTACCGTAAATGTCATTCATCATCTTCCTAAGTCATTTCGTCCACAAATTTAACAAAATTGAGTTGCGGTACGAATAAATATACAACGGATTATTAAATTCAATATAAACCGATTTACACATTAAAACACTGAAAACTGTTTCAATTTGAAAAGTTTCATTACCTTATAAGTGACACTAACCTATTGACGAGAGTAAATTTAATGGCGATGCGCGTTTAAAATGACCATAAAAATTGGCTGCCGTTATTTCTAATAATTCTTCATATCGCACACCTTTAACATCCGCCACAAATTGAGCCACATCAGCGACGTATTTTGGTTCATTCTTTTTCCCTCTATGAGGAATTGGCGCTAGATAGGGTGAATCCGTTTCCACCAACAAACGATCAAGAGGCAGCTTCCTAACAACGTCCCTTAATTCTTCTGCGTTTTTAAAAGTAACAATTCCTGCAATCGAAATTAAATAATTTTCTTCTAACGCCTGTTTTGCCATTTCATAAGTTTCTGTAAAACAATGCAATACACCGCCTGAATGCGTATTACCGTAATCTTTTATCAACTGTATGGTATCTTGCCTTGCTTCACGAGTATGAATAATGACAGGTAAATTCAGCTCGCCAGCACTCGTTAGATGCAAAGCAAAGCTATCCTGTTGTGCTTTATGCATTTTTTTATCGGATTCATAATGATAGTCCAACCCCGTTTCCCCAAGTGCAACAACCTTGGGATGTTTAGCAAGTTCAATCAATCGTTTTTCATCTTTTAACAAACCTTCGGCATGCAACGGATGCACACCCGCAGAGGCATAAACACCGTCTCTTTCGGTAAACTCTAATATTTTAGGCACCCCTTCCAGATCAACTGAAATACTGACAATTTGCTTAACTCCTAGCTCTGCAGCCGCATCCAAAGCACCCTCTAAACTGCCGTTATAGGGAGACAAATCCAATCCATCCAAGTGACAATGAGTATCTATTAACATAAGTCAGCTAAACCATTTATTAATTTCATATTTAAATTGCATCAGGGCATTTAAATTTGTACGCCCTACATTTTCTTTTAGTTGTTGTAACGATGTATAAAGTGTCAACATTTTATGCACACCAAAACGAGAAAGCATTTTTTCATATAAGCTTAAGTGTTCAATAACACCAGTATGAGAAACAGAGAAAAGCACACTTTGGTGACATAATGCTTGAGTGGCTTTGATATAATCCAATACGTTTTTACTATCAAGACCTTTTAAAAAAGAGGTTACATTGGATGATAAGTCAATGCACAATTCCAACCTGTCAGGAAACTCTAGATAAAACACATCTTTTCCAGAATCGGACAATTGCGCCAATTCATAAGGTTGTGTTGTCAACCAAAAAAGTGCATCTAAATTTTTATCCGAATAATTATCAGCAAGCCATTGACGAACGTCATTCTCATTAGGTGTTGGTACATTAATCAACAAACATCGACTTTTAATCGTTGGTAACAAACTAGCTGCTTGAAAAGCCGTCAGTAAAAAATATGTTCCTTGCGGTGGCTCCTCTAAAATCTTAAGTAATGCATTCGATGCATTCATATTCATACTTTGAACATGCATGAGATGCAATACCTTGGTTTTACCAACCTGCGCTTTTTTTGAAACCTGCTTACTCAATGTCCGAATTTGATCTACTTTGATACTGTCCTTACGACCATCAACTAGATAATAGTCAGGGTGTGTATTCGCCTTCATAAGCTCACAAGAGTGACACACACCGCAAGCAGAAGAAGATCGCTCACACATCAGATCCATTGAAAGTAGGTTCGATAATACTTCTTGACCCACCCCTTGAGGGCCAATAATTAGCAAAGCATGAGAAAGCGACTGGCTTTGCTTTAATGCAACAATCTGGCGATATTCGTCTTCCAACCATATAGGCAAAGACATTAATACTTATCCAAATGAAACGCAGCGTTTAGAGCAATATCAATATCCTTTAAAACGGCCTTTATGGATTGGCTTGCATCAACAATGGAAAACCGTCCTTTATCCTTATAAGCCCTCTCCAAAAAACCTTGCCTCACTTTTTCATGGAACTCAACAGACTCTTTATCTAATCGATCAGATTGCTGGCGAGATTGCACTCTCTGTAGACCAATTTCGACGGGGACATCTAATAAAATCGTCCTATCAGGCAGGCACTCTTTAACAACCCAATCCGATAAGGTTTGAATTTTATCCATATCACCACCACGGGCAACACCTTGATAAACAAAAGAGGAATCAATAAAACGATCCGAAACCACACACAGCCCCGAATCCAAGGCGGGTTTAATTTTCTCGTTAATATGTTGAGCTCGAGAAGCGAAAACCAATAACAGTTCGGTTAAATCATGGACTGACTCTTCTCTGTCATTAAGCACTAACTGACGTATGTCCTCTGCTAACGATGTACCACCAGGCTCTCGTGTCGTTAAATAAGGTATGCTTTTATTTTCAAGCCATGATTGAATGTAAGCCAAACAAGTAGACTTTCCACTCCCTTCACCACCTTCCAAAGAAATAAACCGGCCTTTCATACTATTCCTTAAGACTATTGTTGTTTTGGGGAAGAAGTGTAATCAGCACGTCGTTTAAAGCGCTGGTATTCTGCAACGGCGTTGTTATGTTCACGTAAAGTACGTGAAAAAGCATGCGTCCCATCACCTTTGGCAACAAAATAAAGTGCATCCGTTTGACCAGGGGAGACAGCGGCATCAATAGATTCTTGACCGACATTAGCAATCGGGGTGGGCGGCAAACCAAAAATTCGATATGTGTTGTATGGTGTTTTAGCACGGAGGTGTGCTCTCGTTAAGTTGCCATCAAATTGACGACCCAATCCATAGATCACTGTTGGATCGGTTTGCAACCGAATATTTTTCCTCAATCGGTTTACAAAGACTTTAGAGATAAGTGGTCTCTCAAAAGCCGCCCCCGTTTCTTTTTCTATGATAGATGCCAATACTAATGCTTCATAAGAATTCTTAAGCGGTGTCTGTTTGTTTCTTTTTCCCCACGCTTCTTCAAGCTCTTCTAATAATTTTTTATGCGACCTTAGTAAAATGGTAGCATCTGTATCACCTTTATAATACAAGTAGGTATCAGCAAAAAACATGCCTTCCGAATTAGGATAAGGTAAATCTAATTTTTTTGAAATCTCAATACTTGATAACCCAGACAAGGTCATTTCGATATTTTTTTGTCCTGATAATGCCTCAAGATATTCTTGAGTCGTTTTACCCTCCAAGAGAGTCACACGATAATGAACCGCATCACCAGAATCCAGCTTATTTAGAACATCAATTATGTTCATTTGAGGGGTTAACTCATATTCCCCTACTTTCAATACCAATTGAGGATTTAACCTTGAAGCCACTTTCATTAATAAAGAATGGTGAATCCAACCTCTTGCGGCCATTTGTGAGCCGATTCTAGTGGTTGTATAACCTGGTTTTACTTCGTAGATAATAGGCTCATCTATCATGATAGGTTGGGTCACCCCATAATATAAAGTCCCAGCGGACAAACCAATCAACATAATCGCCAACAACAATAAACGCCACAACCAAGTCACTATAAACATCTACAGCCCAAATTCAGTAATTCATTATGTTTTTAATTTTACGGGTATTAATACCGATTGGAAGAGATTGACCGATAAAATTCGTTATCGGTACCACCCCTATCAAACTATTTGTGATAAATATTTCGTCAGCCGACATTAAACTCCCAACAAGATAACTCCCAATCTCAATTGGAAAGTGAGTATTTTCTCTTAATACTCGGCTTCGCATCGTTCCTTGAACACCACTTTGATTAAGTATAGGAGTATGCAATACCTCATTTTTAAACCAAAAAAGATTACTTTGTATGCACTCAGCTAAAAAACCATTACCATCCAACATAACATCTTCAAAACAGCCTTTTGTCAAACGCCCCTTCGCCATCACATTTTCCAATCTGTTTAGATGTTTCATACCTGCTAAGTATCGATTCATACCAGAAGGAATAGATGAAATACCTAGACTCACCCCAAGCAAACTCTGTTGACTGTAGTTAGGAGCAATAGAAGTGGAAATGATGACCGTAGGAGAAGCATCCGAATTTGGCAAATACCCTCTACCACCCGCACCTCTGCTAACAATAACCTTAATAACATGAGGGTCATGAAAAGACGCGGCTAAATTCGTAATAAAGTCAAACAATTCGACTTGCTGCGCAGAGTTAAAAGGGATATTTAGTTTCAAGCAACTTCTAGATAACCTTTGGAGGTGATCAGGAAAATTGTGGACTTGGTTATTTTCAACAAAAAGTGTTTCAAATAATCCATCACCATACGAAATACTGCGATCGTTTAGAGGAAGAGAATCATTGAGAGTGTAATTTAGGTAGGTTGTCATAAGTTTATTATTTCATTTAACTGCAATGCCAAGCATACTAACGCAAATAAATGGCGTCCCATAGGGGGTTCGAACCCCTGTTACCGCCGTGAAAGGGCGGTGTCCTAGACCTCTAGACGAATGGGACGCAACAACCTATTTCTAGGTTTTAATAGTGAAAAACTAATACCCCTCACTATCTTTTAAACTTGGAGCGGGAAACGAGGCTCGAACTCGCGACCCCAACCTTGGCAAGGTTGTGCTCTACCACTGAGCTATTCCCGCATTTTCTTATTAATTACTGATTTATCAGCAATCTTTTAATAATGGCGTCCCATAGGGGGTTCGAACCCCTGTTACCGCCGTGAAAGGGCGGTGTCCTAGACCTCTAGACGAATGGGACGCAACAACCTATTTCTAGGTTTTAACAGTGAAAAACCAATACCCCTCACTATCTTTTAAACTTGGAGCGGGAAACGAGGCTCGAACTCGCGACCCCAACCTTGGCAAGGTTGTGCTCTACCACTGAGCTATTCCCGCATTTTCTTATTAATTGCTGACTTATCAATAATCTTTTAATAATGGCGTCCCATAGGGGGTTCGAACCCCTGTTACCGCCGTGAAAGGGCGGTGTCCTAGACCTCTAGACGAATGGGACATAACAACCTATTTCTAGGCTTTAATAGTGAAAAACTAACACCCTTCACTATCTTTTAAACTTGAAGCGAGGCTCAAACTCGCAACCCCAATCTTGTCAAGGTTGTGTTCTACCACTGAGCTATTCTCGCATTTTATACTTCGATTATTACCTTAAAGCAACAAACGATTTAACTAATGGCGTCCCATAGGGGGTTCGAACCCCTGTTACCGCCGTGAAAGGGCGGTGTCCTAGGCCTCTAGACGAATGGGACATAAAAACCTATTTCTAGGTTGTTATACTGAAAGACCAATGCCCTTCCTTCACTATTCTTTATTTGGAGCGGGAAACGAGGCTCGAACTCGCGACCCCAACCTTGGCAAGGTTGTGCTCTACCACTGAGCTATTCCCGCATATCGCATCACATTTCTTTTGACATTACACTTTTAAAAATACTAACTTAATGGCGTCCCATAGGGGGTTCGAACCCCTGTTACCGCCGTGAAAGGGCGGTGTCCTAGACCTCTAGACGAATGGGACGTAAATGCATATTGCTGTGTGAGCGGGTGCGTATATTACTGTTACTAGCCTGAAAATCAACAGTTTTTTTCAATTTTCTGTTAAAGTAATTAAGTTTTTCTCATTTAACCCAATGAATTAGCTTTATGGAGCCAAAACATGCTTAAAAAAGCCCTTCTCGGTACTGCATTCTCAATAACCCTTCTCTCTTCTATTGGCTGCGCGAACACAACACACCATATAAACCTAGACCCATCAGTGGAATTAAAATCGGCACAACTAAGCAATAGCCATCAAATCAAAGTGAAAGTAACTAATTACTTAGACAAGAATATCGGCTCAATTGATACAGCAATTCATGAACATGCAGATTTACTAATCAGCAATGAAATTGAAGAAAGCATCAAATCCAAAATAAGTGAAGGACTCACTAAACTAGGCTATCAACTGGATAAAGGAGAGCTACCTGCAAACCTTTTGACGGTTGATGTAACTCAGCTAAGCTATACAACCACCACAGAAGCATTAAAAACCATTGCAAAATTACAATTTAACTTAAAAGCGACTTTAAAAAGCGGCAATCAAACTTATTCTGCAAATTACGGCTCCGAAGTAACAGATGAATACGGATCGTTACCCGATCAAAAGAAAGTAGAAAAGTCATTAAACCAATTAGCAGGACAAACCGTTAACCGATTACTCAATGATTCCAACATTCGTATTTTATTAAAATAACACGAAAGAATCACGTATCTTTTAATGAACTTTTTAGCCAACACCTAGGGAAGGTGCGAATAAGTCCTCTTGTCTCTTCATGTGGATAAAAGCCGGCTATTCGAGGCGAGTATCGAATGTGAATAGCTGGCCTATTTTCGAGATACTCAACAAAGAATACTGGCTTTTAGACCATGCCCTGCGAGTCTTAGTAGACTTATTCGCACCTTCCCTAGATAAGTAGGGACACATTCACCACCCACCCTGCTTATCTATTAATTCCCCCATCAACTCGCCACCGATTCAATCACTTTCAAACCGTTACCTATTACAGTAGGGGCCTCACAAGCCAATAACATATTGAATAAAGCAACCATAATCCGACATTGAATCAATCCCATATATTCCCGTCCTTATTCATCTGGCCGCAGATTTATTTTCCTCACCTACCTTGCAATACCTAATCCCTTCAATCAAATCACTCACCCCAAACAAAAGAACCCATATATACAAACTTGAACCACTTTCCTGCCCTATCTATCAAAGACAGTACCTGTTCGAGATAAGATCAAACCATACACCACCTCTTTTATTCAGGACAAAAAAAAACAGTGACACTAAATTAATAACCTCACCGTCTTTATATTTTTACACAATGTATTTACACACAACTTAGTTAAAGGATTTGGCCGCTCACTTATAAATTGTATTTTTGTTTTTCAAGAATGTATGCTGTTAAGATAATAGCCACTTCTTTAGTCATATTTGTAAATCGAACACCATAAACAAAAAAGTACTCTGCTCCCATTTTTGTCAGGAAATCATTATCCACTATACTCGCCTGCACTTGTTCAAGCATTTGAATTTCTTGAGAACGAATTTCACACTCCAATTTAAGAAGGTGAGGATAACCAGCCACTTTGATGTTAACCGCCATTTTCATCTTAGCATTAACCGAACCAATGTCTTCTTTTGATATCAGCTTCATTCCCCCAGCACTTAAATCGATCATAATACCGTTTGATGCAGCCAAAATACTGTGTTCATTTTTAACCGTATCCAACGCACAAATAAGCTTTGTTTCGATACGCATAGCCTGACGAACAACGGAAGTTTCAACAAACTTAGGGTATGCGATATGCAGATGGGGAGTGGGGTCTAAGTAGCTTTTCGCAACTTGACTAGAAAAAGCAGAAACCGATGTATTTAACATCAAACGAACATTTACAACCTGACTATCACGAACAATAATGCTTTTTCCATTTACTTTTGGGCAAGTAAGAATCAGTGAACGACTCGGAATATAGCCGACAATTTTCACCATATGACGGGAAGATGGCGAAATAAACTCTATTTGAGCACTCTCCCCCAAAGCGATATCTAGATCATTCAATTGAGATTCAATTAACTCTGCCATGCAACCTTCTTTAAACAATACGGCCAGAAAAACCTAATTCCGTAAAAAAATTTTTATTATTAACACGACATGTATTAAACTCATCGCGCTCAACATAATTCTTTCTTAAAACATCAAATGATTTTGCATCCTGCTTACGCCCCTTATAAACAGACCGCATATAGCTGTCATCATGCATAACATCATAAATTGAATTAACAACTTTAGAAACAACATCGAGATTTCGCTCGTCTTCGATGCATACTATAGATGAAATAAACCCTTTTGAAATACAATCTTTGAAATTATTCGACACGCTCAAATTAAAATATTTTACAAATGCCTCAAAGATCATTAACGTTCCAATCTCTCTACCTTGCTTACTGTAGCCAGCAATATGAGGCGTCGCAACATCCACTATCGATAATGTCTCACGTGAAATATCAGGTTCCCCCTCCCAAACATCAAAAATCAAATTAAGCTGGGAATCTAATTCATCGTACCGTTTTAACAGGGCCTTTTCATCTATTACACCACCGCGCCCTGCTGAAATAATACTCGCGCCAGACGACAATTGAGACAACATAACATCATTAACCATATGATAAGTAGGATACTCCCCACTCAATGTAAGAGGAGCGTGCAAACAAATAATATCGCACTGCATCACTCTATCTAAAGAAACAAAAGAAACATCACCTTCTTCCCTTTTATATGGATCATAGACAACTAAGTCACATCCAACTCTCTTTAGTCGACTGTGGACGACCTGACCTACATTACCAAAACCAATAACGCCAATTTCACTAGAGAGCCAATCAACCCCCTTGTTAGAATGCAAATAACACAAGGAGCTAATAACATAATCGGCAACAGCATTCGCATTACAACCTGGAGCACTCGCAAAATCAATACCATGATCAATCAAGTAAGACTGGTCAATATGATCCACTCCAATGGTTGCCGTGCCAACAAACTTCACCATTGAGTCCTGCAACAACGCCCTATTAACTTTGGTCACAGACCGAACCAACAACACATCCGCATCCTGCACCTGCTTGTTCGTCAGACTACGTCCATCCACTAAAGTAACATCACCAAAAGTCGAAAAAAGCTCCGCCACTTTGGGCATATTTTCATCCGCAATGATGCGTAATTTTTTCTTTAAGAAGGTCATATAACGCCTTATGAATACCTTGAGTTTCCAATAAATACATACAGAAAGCCTCTACTCTTTGAGGAAAGCCATTATTTACATAACTCAAAAACTGATCATCAACCAAGCCCTCAAAAGGCTCTGTACTATAATCTTGAAGACTTAAATTGTCAGCACTCACCCTAAAAGGAATACCTAACACCAAATGAAACGCTTTTTCGATGGCCTGAGGCTTTACTTCAACTGCTTCAAATTTTTTTTGCAACTCCAAAGTACGATTATCAGGTTCGTACCAATAACCATAATCTTCGAGTTGCAAACGCGCATCACCAGCCACACACCAGTGGCTAATTTCATGCAAAGCACTAGAAACATAATCCAAACGAAAATGAATTTTTGCAGGGACATCACCGCCTGCACCTGGGCTGTACAATGGCTCACTTGCCCCACCAACAAGCCTTACATGATGACTCCGCTCAAAGCATCCATTAAAGCATAAGATTAATTCATCAGCTGAAAACACAACACCTCTCTATCAAAAACACAAGTACAGTTATATCCGACAAACACAAAAAAAACCACACAATAAAGTGTAGAAATTTCAGCGTCATTTTTATGACTAAATGAAAGGATGAATTATATAAAATAGAAGAATAAAAACATTTACCCTCTAAAGTAATTACTCGAAACAAATGGCATTGCCGTTTTAATTAGAGGGATATTTTTACCGCGAACAACAGCACAAAGTGTTGAATCTAACATTTCGGTTTGAATATAAGCCATTACAATCGGTACAGATAGAGAAGGGGAAAAACCACCACTTGTAACCAAACCAACCACTTGACCGTCTTCATTAACAACTTCACAGCCTTCCCTAACAGGCACTTTACCATCAACAATAAAACCAGCACGTTTTTTCATTGGCTTAGTGTCAAACTCTGGCAAAATTTTATTTGCACCTAAGAAACCACCCTCACGCTCACCACCCAAACGACGGACTTTTTGAATAGCCCAATTTAAAGAAGCGCTAACCGGAGTTGTCGTTACATCAATATCGTGACCGTATAAACACAAACCCGCTTCTAAACGCAGAGAATCACGCGCACCCAAACCAATCCATTCAACCTCTGAATAAGAAAGCAATGCATTTGATAAATTTGCCGCATCTTCTGCAGGAACAGAAATTTCATAACCATCTTCGCCCGTATAACCAGAACAACTTACCCAAAGCTCAACGCCATTCCAAACAAACTTCTTACTGTGCATGAACACCATATCAGCCACTTCAGGAACAAGCTCAGACATAACAGAACGAGCAGATGGACCCTGCAACGCCAGCAAAGCTCTATTTTCAACAGGAACAACATTGCATCCTACGAGCGATGCCTTCATATGCTCAATGTCTTGCTCTTTGCAAGAAGCATTCACAACAACAAATACCTCATCTCCCCAGTTCGCAAACATCAAATCGTCTGAAATACCGCCATCCGCAGTGGTAAACAAACCGTACCTTTGCTTGCCTTCCTCCAATCCTAATACATCAACAGGTAAAACTTCCTCTAACTTAATTTTAATATTCTCTCCTGACAACATGACTTGCCCCATATGAGACACATCAAATAAACCGGCATGTTCACGCACCCATAAATGTTCTTTTTTCACACCCAAAGGGTACTGAACGGGCATTTCATATCCCGCAAACTCAACCATTCTAGCGCCAGCTTCTAGGTGTAAATCAAATAACGGTGTTTTTTTCATGACATTGCCCCATAGACATTATTTAGTTTCCAATAAGAAACAGGGTAACTATTTTTAATCTCCAATTACAAGAGAAAAATCTTTATTTTAAGCTCATAAGAGCATCCGCTTACCTGACTAATAAAGCGCTAGCAACCAAGGAAAAAAAGCTAGAAAGCAGAATCAACTCACTCAAAAAAGCAAAAATTTCTTACAGAGAAAAATATTTCAAGAAAAGCTTGTTTCCAATAGGAAACTTTTATTCTATGATTTAGACATTAAGACAGCATCAATAATGACCAGAAGTACTAAAAAGTTGATATTTTTTCATTATTAAAAGTAAAGCTAGTGATATTATATACGCGACAACTTTGCACACCTGTGCGTACTTGTATTAAATATAGAGGAAATTTTACGAATGGCTAATACCGACACATTTTTCAGCCAAGAATTGGCTCAAAGCGATGCAGAACTTTTTTCAACTTTGGCTAAAGAAGGAGAACGTCAAGAAACTGGCATCGAATTAATTGCTTCAGAGAACATCGTTTCCAAAGCAGTTTTACAAGCTCAAGGCTCGGTTTTAACGAACAAGTATGCTGAAGGCTATCCTGAAAAGCGCTACTACGGTGGTTGTGAAGAAGTAGACATTACTGAACAACTAGCTATCGATCGTGCAAAAGCATTGTTTAATTGCGAATTTGTCAACGTTCAACCACACTCTGGCGCACAAGCAAACGGCGCCGTATTTTTAGCACTTTTGCAGCCAGGTGATACCATTCTTGGCATGTCACTTTCGGCAGGCGGTCACTTAACTCACGGTGCGCCACCAGCTCAATCAGGAAAATGGTTTAATGCTGCTCAATATGGCGTATCTGAAGAAACATTAAATATTGATTACGATGCGGTTGAAGCTAAAGCAATTGAATGCAAACCAAAACTGATCATTGCTGGCGGTTCTGCAATCCCACGAACTATTGATTTCAAACGTTTCCGTGAAATCGCAGACAAAGTTGGCGCTTATTTATTAGTTGACATGGCTCATATTGCAGGACTAGTTGCAACGGGTGTTCACCCTTCTCCTCTTGAACATGCTCATGTTGTCACAACAACCACTCATAAAACACTTCGCGGCCCTCGTGGTGGTATGATACTTACTAATGATTTAGCTCTTGGTAAGAAAATCAACTCAGCTGTTTTTCCCGGATACCAAGGTGGTCCATTAATGCACGTTATCGCCGCTAAAGCCGTTGCATTTGGAGAAGCGTTGCGTCCTGAATTTACTGATTACATAAAACAAGTCGTAAAAAATGCTCAAACACTTGCAGCTGTTATGATTGAACGTGGTTGTGATGTTGTAACGGGTGGTACAGATACTCACCTAATGCTAGTTGACCTTCGTCCAAAAGGTTTGAAAGGTAATGTAGCGGACCAAGCGCTAGAGCGTGCTGGCATTACCTGTAATAAAAATGGCATTCCATTTGACACAGAGAAACCAATGGTGACATCTGGTATCCGTTTAGGTACACCAGCAGCAACAAGCCGTGGCTTTGGTGAAGTAGAATTCAGCCAAATTGGTCACCTAATCAGCGATGTTTTAGATGGTCTAGTTGCAATGCCTGAAGGAAACCCAGAAGTAGAAGCTCGTGTACGTAAAGAGGTGTTTGAGCTTTGTAAACGCTTCCCACTTTATCGTTAAGTCACTTTATCCGCGCAGAAATACACAGCCTGAAATTCATTTTTATGATTTCAGGCTCATTTATAGAGGCTAAATTATGAACAACATCCCAGAAAACTTAAAATACGCTGAATCCCATGAGTGGGTTCTAGATAATGGAGATGGAACGGTTACAGTAGGCATTACTGACCATGCTCAAGAATTATTGGGTGACGTTGTGTATGTTGAACTTCCAGAAGTCGGCGCAGAAGTGACGGCAACAAAGCAATTCTCTCTTATTGAATCAGTTAAAGCGGCTTCCGATATCTACGCACCGGTGTCTGGTGAAGTTACAGAAGTAAACGAAGCTCTTTCTGACGAACCAGAAATGATCAATGACGCGCCATTTGAAGGTGCGTGGATCGCTAAAATCAAACTTAGCAACGCCTCTGATTTAGACGACCTTTTAGACGCTGCTGGCTACCAGACTGTTATTGAATAAACCGTTATTGATCACACATTGTTGAATGGCAATTCAAACATTGCTACTTCCCAACAGTGTGGCACAGGTCTTGCTTTTCACTTATTGAGAAGCAAGATGCTTTACCCTCCTCCACAAATTTATAAAGGTGTTAAGTTACCATGACTTCGTGCATTCGTGATTTTCTTGGAAACGATGAGTTTATTGCCCGCCACATAGGGCCTGATACTGCTGAAAAACAGTCCATGCTTGAAACCATTGGCTTAAAGAGTGTAGATGCGCTGATTGAGAAAACCATTCCTCAATCCATTCGTCAAAACGATCTAGACATGAGCCAGCAACCTATCACAGAAAATGACGCTCTTTCTCTTTTAAAAGCCATCGCCTCCAAAAACAAAATCGCGAAGTCTTTCATCGGTCTTGGCTATCATGATACATTAGTGCCTTCTCCTATTTTACGAAACCTATTAGAAAATCCTGGTTGGTATACGGCTTACACACCTTACCAACCTGAAATTTCTCAAGGTCGCTTAGAAGCGCTATTAAACTTCCAGCAGGTCATCATTGACCTAACGGGAATGGAAATTTCTAATGCATCATTACTAGATGAAGCAACCGCAGCGGCGGAAGCCATGACACTCATGGCACGCTCAAACAAAAAGAAGTCCAATCTTTTATTCGTTGCACGTAATTGCCTACCTCAAACCATCGATGTCGTAAAAACTCGCGCAGAGATGCTAGACATTGACATTATTATTGATGACATTGAAAACCTATCATCGCATGATATTTTCGGTGCCATTATTCAATACCCAGGCACAGACGGCTCAGTACGAGACTTAGCACCTATTATTACTAAGTGTCACGAACAAAAAGCCCTTGCCAGTGTTGCAGTAGACCTGCTGTCTCTTGTTTTATTAAAGTCACCGGGCGAAATGGGCGCAGACATTGTATTTGGCTCAAGCCAGCGCTTTGGGGTTCCGATGGGCTTTGGTGGTCCACATGCTGCATTCCTTGCCACTAAAGACGCTTACAAACGCTCAATGCCAGGTCGTATTATCGGCGTTTCCGTTGATCGTCACGGTAACAAAGCTCTGCGCATGGCAATGCAAACCCGTGAACAACACATACGTCGCGAGAAAGCCACATCCAACATCTGTACCGCGCAGGCATTATTAGCAATGATGTCAGGCTTTTATGCTGTCTACCATGGGCCACAAGGCCTAAAACGCATCGCCAATCGCGTCGCAAACCTAACACACTGCTTTTCAGAATCTCTTAATAGCAACGGCTTCACATTAAACAATAGTCATTTTGATACACTGGTCATCCAAACAGGCGATCGCACTGATCAAATAATGCAAGCTGGCGCAGATAAGTTAATGAACTTCTACCGCGCATCCGATTCGACGATATCTATTTCATTCAGTGAAACCACTAAAACAGCGGATTTAGTGGATTTGGCTGAATGCTTTGGCTTCAAATTAACTCAAGATTATGTAGAAAGCTTTAGCGGTGGCGTTGGTTTTGATGACGCACAATTAAGAACTGACGACATACTGTCTCATCCTGTGTTCAATACCCATCACAGCGAAACTGAGCTAATGCGTTACATGCGACAATTAGAAGTGAAAGACATAGCTCTAAATCAAAGTATGATTGCCCTAGGCTCTTGCACGATGAAGCTAAATGCCGTATCAGAAATGCTGCCCGTAACATGGCCTGAATTTGGCAGCATCCACCCATTCGCACCAAACAATCAAGTCACTGGTTATCAAGCTCTATTGGATGATCTTGTTGAAATGCTCTCAAAAGCCACAGGCTATGACACCATGTCCTTACAGCCTAACTCAGGCGCTCAAGGTGAGTACGCAGGTCTAATTGCAATAGACCGTTACCATAAGTCTCGCGGTGATAATGACCGTAATATTTGCCTAATCCCAAGCTCTGCACATGGAACCAATCCAGCATCCGCTGCACTAGCAGGCATGAAGGTTGTGATTGTTAAATGCGATGCTGACGGCAACATTGATGTGGTTGATTTGGCTGAGAAAGCAGAGAAACACTCAGACAAACTCAGCTGTATCATGGCAACTTATCCATCGACACACGGTGTATTCGAAGAAGCCATTCGAGAAGTTTGTGACATCGTGCATAAGTTTGGCGGTCAAGTTTACATTGATGGTGCCAACTTAAACGCGGTCGTCGGTATCGCACCGCCGGGCTTATTTGGTGGTGACGTTTCTCATCTTAATCTTCATAAGACATTCTGCATCCCTCATGGAGGCGGTGGCCCTGGTATGGGCCCGATTGGTGTTAAGTCTCATTTAGCGCCGTTCTTACCGGGACACGCAGTGAAACCAGTTACCGTATTGAACTTGGTAAACAAAGTGCAAAATGGCGCCGTTTCCGCTGCACCTTACGGCAGTGCGAGCATTCTTGTTATCACTTGGATGTACATGAAAATGATGGGAGATGAAGGTCTAAAATCCGCTACATTGCATGCCATTTTGAATGCAAACTACGTAGCTAAGCGCTTAGAACAGCATTACCCCATTCTGTTTACAGGCACCAATGATACTGTTGCACACGAATGCATTGTTGATATCCGCTCTCTGAAAGCCGAATCAGGCATTACAGAAGAAGACATTGCAAAACGCTTAATCGACTTTGGTTTCCACTCACCAACCATGTCATTCCCCGTTGCTGGCACCTTGATGATTGAGCCAACTGAATCGGAAAACCAAGAAGAGATCGATCGCTTCTGTGACGCTATGATTCAAATACGCAAAGAAATCAGCAAGATTCAAAATGACGAGTGGACGTTAGAAGATAACCCAATTGTCCATGCACCTCATACTGCTGATAGCTTACTGTCTGATGAATGGCCACACAGCTACACACGTAAAGAAGCCGCTTACCCTCTTAGCTGGATAAAAAACCGTAAATACTGGCCGCCTGTTGCCCGTGTAGACAATGTTTATGGTGATCGTAATTTAATGTGTGCATGCCCACCCATTGAAAGCTATGAAGATTAAGTAATATGCGTGTTTAACCAACACCCCAAAAGACAAACTTCGGTTTGTCTTTTTTTTGCAATAAATTTCACTTCAATAACAAAAAGCAACATGATATTTGATGATTAAACTCAGCAAAAGCCTTACTTTTTAAGCTAATACACTGTGTATCTCGCTTTAACACAAAAGTTTGCAATTCTTTTTTAGCAGAATGATTTTATCTACAGCACAAATAAGGATGATTAAACGATGCGTCTTTCATCAAAATGTCATTTAGTAAACCTATCTTTATTTTTCACTGTTTTCTTAGGAGTATTACAAGCAGAAGAGATTAAAATATATAACTGGGAGGCTTTTTTATCACCTACCGTTATTACACAATTTACCAAAGAAACAGGCCATACCGTCTCCCAAACTTTTTTTGATAATGACCATCAAATAGGCAGCTTATTCGCCAATGGCAAATCAAAGCTCTTTGATTTACTTATGATTCAAAGCTCTCGATCTGATTCATTCGGTGCACGCGGTTATTTAAAACCCATAGCCCCATTAAAACTCAAAAACTTAGAACTAATAGACAGTATATGGCTAGAAAGTTGCGGGACATTCAGTTTACCTTACAGCTGGGGAACAGCAGGTCTTGCATATCGATCCAGCTTAGTCGACAAACCCATTCAATCATGGAATGATTTTTTCTATCCAAACGATGTATTCAAAAATCGCATTATTGCTCAAACCGATGCCACCACACTCACCGAAACTGCACTCATTCATTTAAGAAAAGATCCGAATAGCGAAAATGTGACTGAGCTTAAAAAAGCATATAATGTATTGCTCGATCAAAAGCCTTATATACTCGAATATAAGTACGGCATCACCTATGCGAACGAACACAAAACAAACAGCCAAATGGCAATGACCTTGGCTTTTTCAGGTGATATCGAAGAGATAATAACTAAGACTCAACAAAATGACTGGGTTTATACTATACCTAAAGAAGGAACAATGCTGTGGGTTGACTGCCTCAGTCTACCTGCCGACAAAGAAATCAAACAGGCCACCATTGATTTTCTTAATTTTATCAATCAACCTGAAATAGCCGCGCTAAATTCTGTGGAGGCTCACATAACAACCGTGAATAAAGACGCGTTAAAACACCTCCCCAGAGACATTTTAGACAACATTGAACTCTACCCCACTCAGGCGATTATTGATATAAGTCACCCATATAGAACATTAAAACCAGCAAGCTACAAAATCAGACAAAAAATGATGAACGCGTTAACGTTAGATCAATAGTGAGGATTGCCTTATAAAACTTGTCACTCGAATGAATTGGGTTCTGCTCCCAATTCTTACATTGGTTTTTTTTGCAGTGTCCTCATTTGCAATATTTTCTCTTGTTGATGAGAAAAAGAATGAACTGACTCTTCAATCCGAGGAGACTTTGGTATTGCTGCATCACAACACAATGTTTAAAAAGAAAATTCTGGAAGGAATCATCAGGCAAATATTGAACAGCCCAGAGATGATTGATGGCGCAACGCAAAGCGACAATTTCCTCAAAAATGTGGTTATTGAAGACATTTTATTTTTGCATTTTAAGCAATCCAAAACCGTATTACCTGATATTAGAGCCATTCAATTTATAGACTACCAAGGCAATTTGCTTTTCAGCTTGGACAATACCTCTCCATTTGATGAAAGTCGCCTTGAACCCATTCCAAAAGACAGCATGCTTTGGCTCAGTATGAATGATGAAAAACGCCATATCCCTACACATTTTTTTAATAAAGACACCGATGGACAACCTATTATCGGTTTTATACAGCCTTTTTCAGCCAGATTATTTACCGACTTAAACTTACTTATTTCAAATGCTAAAGGCATTTCTTACGCCATTATTACCAGCAATATCGCCATTGATCCTAATTTAGAAAACTCATTAGGTTTACATTACCAAACCTTATTAACTAGAAACACAACGAAAAAGCTATCCGAGGATATGTTCGAAACAAATATCCAATTAGAAAAATCCACCCTAACCAACTCACTTTATACCGCCACATTAATATCAGATGGGCCACAATTTGAAAAATCCATTAAGCAAATCTTTTACTCAATTTATCTATTAGCATTCATCATTGCTTTAATTACTTATTATATTCTACGATCTCTTTTCTTTAAAAACTTGATAAAGCCTTTGTTACGTTTATCAAAGAAAATCAAAGCATCCGAGCACGATAAAAACATCCACCTCTCTTACATTGATAACAATGATGAGATTTCTGAACTCAATAACGCCTACCTAAATCTTTTACGCAATGATTCATTGACAGGACTATTAAATAGAAACAGCTTCCTATACTCCTTACAAAATTCAATCGAAATAGCAAAAAAGAACGATTGGGAATTTTCAATTATTTACATCGATTTAGATAACTTCAAAAAAGTAAATGATCAATATGGTCACGCAACAGGAGATGATTTATTAGTAGAATTCAGTAAAAAACTTACTGAAATTACCAATAATGAACGCTCCAATTCAAGCCCTAACACCCATTATAAAAACGCGCTTGCTAGGCTCTCTGGTGACGAATTTATTGCAAGCATTTCAAACAACAACAATTTGCTAGATATAGTAGATGATATAAACTCACTGTTTAACAATGGATTTTTAGTCGAAAAAACCAGACACAATGTCTATGCAAGCATCGGTATCGCACACTTCCCAGCGGATGCTACAGAAGCGAAAGAGCTCATTAGTTGCGCAGATGCAGCCATGTACGCGGCAAAAGAAAACGGTAAAAATCAATACTGCATTTTTTCCACCAACATTGATCAGAAGACAAAACGCAGACAGTTTATTGAACAAACACTCTCAAACGCGCTCAACCAAAATGCATTGAAATTGGTTTTCATGCCAATATACAACACTGCAACTTGCAAAATAGAAGCCTTCGAAGTGCTTCTACGCTGCCCTGAATTAGCAAAAACGTCCATCGGCCCAGATGAGTTTATTCCTATTGCAGAATCTTCTGGCTTGATTCGCAGCATTGACTTATGGGTATTGGAAAATGCCTTCCAAAATTTTGAAACGCTAAAGAAACAACACAATTTTAAAGGTTACCTATCCATTAACATCTCTGGAATGGAATTAGGTAACGACGCGTTCCCTTCTGAATTAAAAAAGCGTATTATTCAATATAAAATTGACCCTCAGAAAATCGAGCTGGAAATCACAGAAACCAGCCTCGTGTCTATCGATGACAAAAGCCTATCCCTGTTTCACAAGATTAAAGCTCTCAATGTTAAAATTTCACTCGACGATTTTGGCACTGGCTATAGCTCATTTAACCAGTTGTCGTCATTTCCAGTAGACACGCTAAAAATTGATAAAACCTTCATTGACACACTAGAAAATATAAACAAGGATGAGCACTCTCTACTGAACATCATACTCTCACTTGCTGAACTCTATAATTTAAAAGTTATTGCCGAAGGCGTTGAAACCAAAAAACAAATGGATCATTTAATGTGGTACGGGTGCCACCTCATGCAAGGATACTATTTAAGCAAACCCATTCCATTCGACGATCTTGTGCTCATATTGCATGAAAAATTTCAAGAACCGCAACACCCTACTAACTTATAATATTCAACGACAATGAAATATCTTTATCGCCTCCAAATAGCCAATTGAATAAAATAAGGCTAAAAATGAACATCGAAGTCGCGCTGGTCAGCTCATTTACAGTAAATGGAACAGATGCCCCCCGCAGGTGTCGTACTTAATGCAGATTAACTGTCAGACGCGTAGAAATTATGCATTGCACAGGCAATAGCTCATTCAGAAACGGGGTTTGTTGTCAGCAATGACGAGGCCGATTATGAAGTATCTTTTTTACCACAACAGGAGAAGTGTAAGCGTACGGCAAACCACACCTTGTTTCTATCTTAGAGCTTAATATTCCAAGGCAGCAGGTCTTCTAGGCTGTCCTCTGTATTGCGCTTCGGAAGTTCTTCAAATAATTTCACTAGATATT
>NZ_JBLIXL010000026.1:0-44869 GCF_047525455.1 Marinomonas phycocola | reverse complement strand
ACAAGAAAGTAAAATCAAAACGATGTTTTTTCTTCTTGTTGGACTGTGACTCGTTGTTCTGAGTGCTTGTCCGTGTCAGCGAGGGCGTATATTAAGGATCTACAGATTTAGTGCAACCCTTTTTTTCATTTTATTTAAAATATTTTCTTTTAATCTCAAAACCAAGGGAACTACGATAATAATTGTTAACCAAATAGCAATTTCTGGACTACTTTTTACTTGCCACCATAGATGGGCAACAACAAAGATAGCCGCTATGTAAAAACAGCGGTGGAGTACTTTCCATTTTTTTCCCAGCTTTCGAATCATTGTTTTAGGGCTAGTCAGAGCAAGTGCAAACATAATAAGAAACGCCGCAATCCCTATATAGATATAAGGCCTTTTCAAAAGGTCTTCACTGATCCAAACCCAACTGAACCCAGCATGCAGCACTAGATACGCCATTAAATGTAAAAGGCTATACCAGAAGGCCGTTAACCCGATGAAACGTCTATAACGAGAAATCCTCTTTAACATAGGCCATTTTACTAAAATGGAAAGACTTAATGTCAAACTAATAAACACGGCGGACCAAATACCGCTTAAGGTCATGAAAGGTTCGGCAGGATCAGGAAAATAACGACCTGAAAGTAAAGAATACAGTAGCCATACTAAAGGTAAACAAAACACCCCGAAGACGATGGGCTTTTCTTTTTGATCCCACATAAATTTCATCAACCTACTATTTAATAATTTTTAACCAAACTCATGCCTGAATATAAATCAGCCACCTCATCTTGATAGCCATTAAACATTTGAGTATCAATCACGTTAGGGAATAAAATTCCTCCTGGTAAACGACGCTCTTGCTTCTGAGTCCAACGAGGATGATCAACACCTGGGTTTACATTGGCATAAAAACCGTATTCCTGAGGAGCCAACATATTCCATGTTGTGTCTGGCATTTCTTCAACAAAGCGAATTTTCACGATGGATTTAATACTTTTAAACCCATACTTCCATGGAACAACCAATCTAATTGGCGCACCATTTTGATTAGGCAATACACTTCCATACATACCCACCGCTAGGAACGCCAGTTCATTCATCGCTTCGTCTATTCTTAAACCTTCACGATAGGGCCACTCTATATTCCCTCCTCGCTGTCCCGGCATCTGCTCTGGATCATACAGCGTTTCAAAATAAACGTATTTAGCTTTGGAATTTGGTTTAAACTTCTTTAAAACAGTTGCTAAAGAAACCCCAACCCATGGAATCACCATGGACCATGCCTCCACACAACGTAATCGATAAATACGCTCTTCTAGTTGATTCTCTTTAATAATGTCCTCTAAAGCGAAGGTCCCTATGACATCCGCTTCACCTTCTACAACAATATTCCAAGGATCCGTTTTTAGTAAGGCAGCCTTTTTAGCGGGGTCACCTTTTCCATAACCAAATTCATAAAAATTGTTATACGTCGATGCAACATCAAATGGCGCGACTTTTTCAGATTGCCCGTACGGTGTCTCTAGAATATTATTAAATGACACAGACAAAGAGTTAGGGATTGATAAATCATTGCCAATTTCTTTGGCCGTGAGAACAGATGATGAACCAAGTGCAAGCGCAGCGATTGAAGATGTTTGAATAAACTGCCTTCGATTAAGGTATACAGACTGATCCGTTACTTCGTACTCATAACAATCTGATTTCTTTTTAACGTTTATAATCATGATTTACTCCTTATGTGTATAAGGGTAGACAAAATTATTAAAGAAGAGTTCCGAGAAAGAAAAAAGGTGTGGCACTTTTTAATGCTCACACCTTTTATATAAAGCTTATCACTTAAATTCGCATTATAAACAACACGATAAATCACTTATCTAAATGATTTGAAAAAGATACCCAAAATACCAGATAGACCATACATCACAAAAACCCCCATTAGAACAATAGCGGGCTCTAAAGCAACCAAGACCAAGACCAAAACAGAACTAAGCAACACGACAAATGGCACACGACCTTTTAGATCCAAATCCTTAAAACTACGATATTTAACATTACTGACCATTAACAAACCCGTAATAGGAACCAAAATTGCCATGATAGATCCGAGATCAGCACCAGAAACACCTGTTTCATTTGCAGCCCATATTACACCAGCAACAATTGCCGCTGCCGCAGGGCTAGGTAATCCAGTAAAATAACGCTTTTCTTCAACGCCTAACATCGTATTAAAGCGAGCCAATCGTAGTGCAGCACCAACAGTATAAATAAATGCAGCAATCCACCCAACTTTACCCAATGGCGCTAAACACCAACTAAACGCAACCAGTGCTGGCGCAATACCAAAAGACACCATATCCGACAAAGAATCGTATTCAGCACCAAATGCACTCTCAGTATGAGTTAAACGAGCTACACGCCCATCTAATGCATCTAAAATTCCTGCTATAAAAATAGCCGCTGACGCTTGAATAAAGTCTCCATTCATTGCCGCAATAATTGAGTAAAAGCCCGAAAACAACGCGGCTGTAGTAAAAAGATTCGGTAATAAATAAACTCCTTTTCTTGGCTGTCTACGAGTTGTCATATCCGCGTCTGATACGACTTCTACATCTGGAACAGGATCATTATCTTCAATTGACATTATTGGTCCTCTTTTTGCTATTTTTTACCTAAAGACTGTATTTTTTGAAACGCTCGTGCTGCTGCAGATAAAGTAAAATCAAGATCTTCTTTTGTATGAGCTTGGGAGATAAAACCAGCCTCATAAGCCGCTGGTGCAAAGTAAACACCTTCCTCTAACATTAAGTGGAAGAACAGTTTAAAGCGCTCAGTATCACACGCCATCACCTCTTCAAATGATGTTATAGCATTTGCTTCAGTAAAAAAGAAACCAAACATTCCCCCGACACACACCGAATGAAAAGGGACATTGGCTTTATTTGCTTCAGACATTAAACCATTTACAAGGTATTGAGCCTTTTCTTCAAGTTTTGTATGAAACCCTGGCCCACTGATAATACCCAATGCAGTAAGCCCTGCAATCATGGCAATAGGATTGCCCGATAAGGTACCAGCTTGATAGACTGGGCCAAGGGGCGCAATGTGTTCCATGATTTCGCGCTTTCCACCAAAAGCACCGACAGGCATACCTGCGCCAATTACTTTACCTAATGTGGTTAAGTCCGGGGTGATTTGATATTTCTCTTGGGCTCCACCTAATGCCACACGAAAGCCAGTCATCACCTCATCAAAAATCAATAGCGCACCAGAAGAGTCACACTCTTCTCTCAAACTTTC
Organism: Marinomonas phycocola; assembly: GCF_047525455.1. Lineage (NCBI taxonomy): Bacteria > Pseudomonadati > Pseudomonadota > Gammaproteobacteria > Oceanospirillales > Oceanospirillaceae > Marinomonas > Marinomonas phycocola. The sequence continues at coordinate 41,581 of NZ_JBLIXL010000026.1, read as the reverse complement.
AAGAAAGCCTTCGATCGGTGGAATACAATTCATGTTTCCTGCAACGGGTTCAACAATAATGCAAGCAATTTCACTTCCAATTTCTGCAAAGCATTGTTTAACTTCTTCAATATCATTGTATTGCAGAGTAATAGTATGTTGTGCTAAATCTGCGGGAACGCCTGGAGAGTTTGGAATACCAAGTGTTAGTGCTCCAGAGCCAGCTTTAACCAGCAAGGAATCAGAGTGACCATGGTAGCAACCTTCAAATTTGACAACTTTATCTCTTCCAGTAAAACCACGAGCAAGCCTAATAGCACTCATCGTTGCTTCCGTACCAGAACTTACCATTCTCACCATTTCCATTGATGGAACCAGCTCACATACTTTTTCTGCCATCGTGATTTCAACTTCAGTTGGTGCACCAAAGCTCAACCCTAGATCCATTTGCCCACGTATTGCTTCTAATACTTTTGGATGAGAATGGCCAATAATCATAGGCCCCCATGATCCGACATAATCTATATAACGATTTTCATCTTCGTCATACACATAAGCACCCTGTGCTTTTTGAAAAAATATCGGTGTGCCACCCACCCCTTTAAACGCACGTACTGGAGAGTTAACGCCTCCAGGAATTCGATGTTGTGCTTTTGCAAATAACGCTTCGGATCGACTCATAAATAACAACCACTACTTCAAATTTTAAAACGGTCTAACAATTACCAATATGACAATTGCAATTAAGATTAAAACGGGGAATTCATTAAACCAACGAAAGAAAACAGGGCTTCGAGTATTCTGATCTAATGCAAACTTCTTTAATAAACGGCCACAAGCATGGTGATAACCAAACAATACAACAACCAATACGAGCTTGGCATGAAACCATCCCGAACTCATATAATAACTTGGATTAAAAGACATCAACCAAACACCTAACAAAATAGCCACCGCAGCAGCAGGCGTCATAATACCTTGGTACAGTTTGCGTTCCATTACTTTAAAACGCTCCTTACTAATTGTGTCTTCACTTGCAGCGTGATAGACAAAAAGACGTGGTAAATAAAATAAGCCTGCAAACCAGCTTATTACAGCCACTAGGTGAAATGCTTTAACCCATAACATAGAACTATCTCGATAAAAGTGAATGATATAACTTTGATTTTTCAACCAGCTCGTATTGATTTATGGCTGGTAGCTGTATAAGAGCTTGATCAACGTGATGCTCATTAAACCATTTTAACATTGCCTCTAAAGAGTCTGAAACATCTACAATAGGGATCACTTTAAACGCAGTCATGTTTATTAAATCCACTAAGATGTCGTCTCCTTGTTCAATTAACCAAGGTTGAGCACCTTTATCTAACAACTCAAATGCATTTAATAATTGATTTCGGCGAACAATACTCATCTGACCGTCCGCCTGCTCTAACGCGATATAGTCTACCACAGTTGAACGTAAATCCTGTATCCGTTCAAAGCCCACATATCGATCTAACTGTAAGACAGGGACCGAGATGCTATTAATTGAATTTTGCCTTAAGAACCGTGTAGAAGCACTTATTTGAGATTCCAAACCCATAAAATGCAAACGCTCAACAAAAATAGACTGTTGCTTAAAAAAAGTCCTGATAATCAAACATGACACGCCAATCACCAACATAGCAGGTAACATAATTTCTGACCTGTGAGTCATTTCAATGATCGCTACTAATGCCGTTAATGGGGCTTGAAAAGAAGCCGCCATCATTGCAGACATACCAATTAAAGCAAACAATGGAATCGCTACATCAGGTGAAATACCAGTATCCACCCATAAAGCAACTTGCACTCCAGCCAAGCCCCCAATTAAAAAAGTAGGGCCAATCATGCCCCCTGGAATGCCTAGACCAACAGACACACCAGTCAGAGCAATTTTTATAAATAAGACAAGCAGCAATGGAGTGACTAAACTTCCTCCATTTACCAAAAGAGAAAGGGAGTCATAACCAGCGCCTAATATTTCTGGGAAAAACACGCCAAGAACAGCAGTAACCACACCAATGAAGGCAAAACGTATTGAAAAATGCAACTTTCCAAATGACCAACTCAGTTGCTGAATTCTAAAAAACGACACAGCAAGAATAACAATAACAAGAGCAAATAAGCCGCAGGCAAAGTACACATCAAAAGAAAAGTTTGGTAGAACCACGTTAGTAAAACTAAATACATCCAAATCACCAAGCAACCACTTACTCATAAGCGTAGCGACAACCGATGACAAAATAACGGGTAATATGTAACTCAAGCGGTATTCTAACAGAATGACTTCAAGAGCAAATAACACACCCGCTAATGGCGTTTGAAAAGCAGCTGAAACTGCGCCTGCTATACCACATGCAACAAGCGTCTCAACACTTATAACTGGAAGTTTCGCAATACGTGCTAAAAAGCTACCACACGTCGCCCCAATATGAACAGCGGGCCCCTCTTTACCGATGGACAGCCCACCAATTAAACATACGGCTGCAGTAATGAATTGCACAATCGCATTGAGAGTAGGAAGGTTGCCCTGATGATTGTTCAAGCGCTCTATAACAAAGGTGACGCCAACTTTTTGAGAGTGTGGAGACAAAAAGTACGTAATTATAATTAAAACAAACGTCGCTAAAATGGGAAAAGAAAAACGTTCGACTGCCGTCAGTTGTTCAAAGCGTTCAACATCTCCATCCATAAGCAGTAAAGCAGGAACGTGAATTACCCAAAACAAACACACCATGGCAAACGCACTGATAACACCCAATCCCCCCCCCATTATAGACAGAGACAACAATGTATTTTCAGATCTTGAAGAAGACAGAAGATCTTTCACATTAACTCGCCTTAGAAGGCACTCCTTACTTTCAAGATGATAAGATTTCAGGCACTATTCAATCAGTAAATTAGGAATTTCGCAAACCCCTATTTACAGTAAATACGACTTTCGTTTAATCTACATTTGGAATTAACAAACAAAGGAAATCATTGTGTATAAAATAGGTATTGTAGGCGGCACAGGCTATACAGGTGCTGAGTTATTACGGTTATTAGCCAATCATTCTCACGTTGAAGTAACATTTATTACATCACGAAGTGAAGAAGGAAGAGCCGTTGCCGACATTTACCCTAACTTACGCGGACATTATGATCTCCGATTTACTAACCCAGACATTAATGAATTGAAGCAGTGCGATCTCGTTTTCTTTGCAACGCCACATGGTGTCGCCATGGATCAAGTACCTACTCTTATCGAGCTAGGTGTCAAAGTCGTTGATCTTGGTGCTGACTTTAGAATTAAAGACACCGTAGAATGGGCAAAATGGTACGGTATGGATCATAGAACGCCTGATTATGCTGAGAAAGCCGTTTACGGTTTACCTGAAATAAATAGGGAACAAATTAAAAATGCTCAGCTTGTCGCTAACCCTGGCTGTTACCCAACAGCGACTCAACTTGGTTTAATCCCTTTACTTGAAGCCGGTATCATTGACCCAGCCCACCTTATTGCAGATGCAAAATCAGGTGTGAGTGGCACGGGTCGTGGAGCCAACATTGGCTCACTATTATGCGAAGCAAGTGAAAGTTTTAAAGCTTACGGTGTGGCTGGCCATAGACACTTACCTGAAATAAAACAAGGTTTACAGCAGGTTTCTAATTCTTCTGTTGGGCTCACGTTTGTCCCCCATCTTGTACCAATGATCCGCGGTATTCACTCCACGATGTACGCGACATTGACCAGTACCAATGTTGATTTACAAACACTCTTTGAAGAAAGATATAAAGATGAGCTTTTTGTAGACGTTATGCCAGCAGGAAGTTTACCGGAAACACGCAGCACAAAAGGGGCTAATTTTTGTCGTATCGCCGTCTATCGACCTCAAGGTGGTGACAAAGTAGTGGTCTTATCTGTTATTGATAACCTTGTAAAAGGTGCATCAGGGCAAGCCATTCAAAACATGAACATCATGCTAGATTTACCTGAAAATACTGGTTTGACCGCATTAGGCATGATACCTTAATCATCTTACGGAAAGTAAATCTGCTTAGAAGCACCCAATAGCGCTCACTCAGTACTATTGGGTATTTTTTCAGTTAGAACCTGTTGCATTGAAGGAATGAACCATTATCTCGTTTTATTTACATCTGAATTTAGACACATTCAAAGCTCTAAATACGACGACATATTAGTGTCACTTTAGTTTCGAAAGTTAAAACACGCTGCGTCCTTAGTTTCATAAGAGAATGAGACTTAAAAACGTCGACCGTCTCTTCATCCTTTTTTCTGCTTTATTTACACTCTATTAAAAATATCAATCAACTTTCAGGGTTTATTTAATGTCAATTTCACATGTTATGCTTTGGCTTACAGCGATCATTTGGGGGTTTGCTTTTGTTGCACAAAGCACAGGAATGGAAAACCTCGGTCCATACAGCTTCAATGCCGCCCGCTTTATTCTGGCAACACTCTCATTAATACCCTTGTTGTTTATTTTCCCTAGTAAGCAAAGTTACGACGTTAAAAAACTCGTTATTGTTGGCTCCATTGCGGGAGCTATTCTATTTATTGGATCTAGTTTTCAACAAGTCGGTTTATTGTATACATCAGCAGGAAATGCAGGGTTTATTACCAGCCTCTATATTGTTCTCGTTCCTGTATTTGGTTTGGCTTTGTCACAAAAAACGACAAAAAATGCTTGGATCGGTATTATAGTAGCGCTCGTCGGTTTCTACATTCTTACGGTAGAACCCAATTTCACCATTAATTATGGCGATGTATTGGAATTCATTGGTGCCATTTTTTGGGCGTGTCATGTCCTCATTATTGGCTATTATGCTCGGCACTTACCCGCTATCCCTTTATCCATCATTCAATGTTTCATTGCGACCATTCTCTCTATTATTTTCGCAGTGACTACAGAAAACAACAGAATGGATGATTTTAAATCAGCATGGCTTCCTTTACTTTATGCTGGAGTAGCCTCTTCAAGCATTGCATACACATTGCAAATCATTGGTCAAAAGAAGGTCTCCGCAAGCATAAGCGCTCTAATACTTTCTACTGAAGCCGTTTTTGCGGTTATCGGAGGATGGTTATTTATGGGAGAAATATTAACTTCAAAAGCGTATTTAGGCTGCGCCTTTATATTATTAGGTATGATCATCAGTCAATGGCCTAAAAGAAAAAGCCAACCTATAGACATTCAACCATCCGCTTCAACATAATACAGTTAAACTGGCATAAAGAAGCTAGGGAAGGTGCGAATAAGTCTACTAAGACTCAGTCTTTCAGAGAAACCGTCAAATAAGGCACGATTCTGCAGGAATGTTAATCCCTTTCAAAGAGTCGTAACGAAATGTGACGTTTTCTCTGAAAGACCCGCAGGGCATGGTCTAAAAGCCAGTATTCTTTGTTGAGTATCTCGAAAATAGGCCAGCTATTCACATTCGATACTCGCCTCGAATAACCGGCTTTTATCCACATGCTGAGACAAGAGGACTTATTCGCGCCTTCCCTAGGATCAGGATTTTAATTAAACTCCTAGCTTTCTGTTATTTCAGTAAGCTTTTCTATATTCTTAGGCATCTCTTCATTAATGGGCATGGGCATGATCATTTTTGTATTGGTATTGCTCAAATCAATTAGTTGGGAGTTTTTCGAACACGACTAGTATACTGAGACTTCTTAATCGTAGTTTCCCTAAATTAATGGGAATTTATGACGAGCAATAAAATGCGTGCAGTTACTCTACTCTGAAAACGACCAAACCGAACTTAGTACAGAATAGAAAAACAAAAGTCGCACCATTTCCTACGGCAACCTACGACACATAAAAAATTAAATATATTGAACTGAGACCTAAAGCAATAAAAACACCGCCTACTGCCCAATTTATATAAATAGACAGTGATAAGTAGTAATTAGACAGTTTAGAAAATATTCCTGCATATAATAAATGAACTGAAAATGTTGATGCCACCAATATAACCGTTAGCACCAAAACTTGAAGAGACAAAGGTGCATCTTCAGATATAAAAGTTGGAAATAATGTTGTAAAAAAAACCAACGTTTTTGGGTTTAAGACAGAGATAATAACACCGCTAAAAAAACTATAATTTTCACTGTCTAAATTAACTTTATTTCTAGCAAAACTTATTGAGCACAGCCCCATGTAGCACAAATAAAAAGCACTGGTAAACGTTATTATATTATAAATAAATTTAGATGACGCTAATACCAAACCCAAACCAATAGTAGAAATGATAGACATAAAAATCAGCCCAAATAACAATCCCATCATTAAAGGGAGAGTTTTGGCAAGACCTTGATTTATACTACTACTTAATACTGCGACCATACCTGGACCGGGAGATAGAGCCGCAATAATACAAGTAGATAGGTATACTAATAAAATATTAGTCTCTATCAAAATGTTTACTCTATTTGAGTTTGCATAACAGTCATAGGCCAATTAAGGGCCCAACCTTCTACCGTTTTTTTCACACCTAATAAAGCTTCAGCACACTCCAAACTATCATTGGCAGAATAGCTACCTTTATTAGAATGTAACAAAGACAAAAATATGCCTATGTCTTCTTTTTCATCAAATTGCCATTGTAGAGCAATATCATGAAACCTTGGAGCAGCCCACCCAGAATTTTTACAAATGCTAATAGCAAACTCTTTGCTTAAAAAGCTAACCTCATGTCCTGTGGTACAAGACTGAGCTACATGTAAATCAAAATATTTCGCTAAAACAGACTCGGTAAAAATATCAACTATCGTGAGCCTTGTGCCTTGTTTACTAAATCTGGCTAAATTTTTCAATATCCCTTCTTTATTATTAGTGTGATGAAAAGCTCCCCTTGACCATATACCATTCAATATAGTGTCACTAGGTAAAGAAAGATCTTCTGCTGCTTTACTAATCATGGAGATATTAGGTAGATTTGCTTCATTTATTGGACTTAGTTGCTCTAATGAAGGATCTACAACAATCAAATGTCCTGAGATTCCAATTTTTTCTGCAATTTTAAATGAAAAAAAACCACTCCCTGCACCAATTTCTAATATATTTTCACCTTCTCTAGGAGAGAAATATTGTTCTAATAAAAGCGCATCCTCAACCCATACATTAGGAAAATCTTCCAGAGCTTTTTTATAAGACCTTGATCTATTTCCTGAAAATTCAATACCATTATATTTTTCTAAGCTATTCATATAGTTCTTCTTACATTAATTAGAAATTTCAATTTATTAGAAACAATTAAATACAAAAAAATAAATCAAAAATTGTATAAAATTGATTTTTCAATATATTTTTTAGGAGACATACCATACGTTCTTTTAAAAAATCGATATAAATGACTTTGATCATAAAAACCAGAAGACTGTGCGACTTCAGCAGGAAAAGCACCAGATCTCAGTAATTTTTTAGCGTATTCCACTCTTAACTGAATTTGATATGCATGAGGAGAAATACCATATGTTTTTTTAAATGACCTAATAATATGGGGCGGGGTTAACTGAACTAAATCTGAAAGGGTCTCCAAACCAATATCATCTATAAAATATTGTCGAATATATTCCTTAACTATCTTTACTTGTCCGATCCGTTTTTCTAAAAAAGAGTCGTTATATGAGTTTTCATCGTATCGAGATAATAAGTTCGTAAAAATGAAATAAAATAAACTGTCTGTTAACAACTTTGGAGAGTGGTTTTCGATTTCGTTTAGGGTATGTATTATTGCATAAGATAGCTGCTTATCCTTGATAATTTGTTTATCAAAATATGGTTGATAATGGTTTCCTAAATTTAAGCCTTCAGAGAATTTCCTGAACGTGGCTTCAGTTGGGTAAATCGCTTGATAAGACCACCCCTCAGGACTTGCTTGTTTTCCTGTATGTACTTCATCAGGATTTATTATAGCAATGTCCCCCTCAACCGCGATTTTATTCTCGCCTTTATGAAAGTAACTTTGAGCACCTTTTTCAATAACACAAATCGCGTATTCTTCATGTACATGTTTATTAAATACTGTGCCTTTATGGCTCGCACGCAAACATTCAACGCCGTTAAAATTACTACTATAAACGTGCGATTCTTCCATATTAATAATCCCTCTTTTTTAAACACTCTAAAGTGTTTAAAGCGTACTTTATTGTATGATATTGATTATTTACCTTTAATTACGCAATCGCTTCAAGCCTTTTTTCACTAACTTATCACTAACATTAAAATACTAAGCAAACGCAATCTGAGAAAGGTAGTGTTTCACACCTTAGCACCCGAATTTGAGTCGGTGTAAATTCATGAATACTCGTTCGTCAAATTTACGCATTGTTGTTTTGTCAATCATTTCAGACTTCTTAAGCCCTTTAGCCGTTCTACGAACGGATTTTAAAATATCACTCATTACTGAATAAACACGGCATATTGATAGAAAAAACCTGAGCTAGAAACAGTAAACACACTCCAATCCAACCTCGGCGGAGTTCAGTACTTTTCCTTTGAGAAAATGTTCACCGCACAGAGAAGCACGGAGAACGCATCGACTGATGTAATGATAATGAGGAGTGTCAGACAAACTGACCTGCTGATTTTTGCCCTTGGCAATAGTTTCATACTTATCCTTGAGTTTGGTTTTTAGTTTAGACAGTGATTAGAGAAATATCAATAACCACGCCTGCCCTATATTTTTTAAACTCTTAACTTATTGAAATATATAAATTAAATTAATGGGTGTCTTTGATTAGCACATTACTTTAGAGTAGAGAGCGAAAATACAGTGCGTTATCTCATAAAATATGGAGCTAAATATGTCAGCGTTTGAACAAGCCGCAAAAGAACTGTTAAACCGTCGTAAAGCGGGTTCAGCAGCTCCTCACCTTGAAGAATCTATTCGCCCAACCAGTATTGATGATTCGTTAGCGATTCAGTCAGAAATGGCAAAACTTGAAACAGTGAATGGTTGGAAATGCTTGTTGCCGTTAGTAGAAGGTAAGGTTGTTGTCGCGCCGATATTTAATGTTCAAAAAGGATCGGTGGTTGAACTATTCGAAGACAAACAAGTGGCTCGTGTTGAACCAGAAATTTGTTTCATATTAGGAAAAGACCTACCAGCAAGAGACAAGGGTTACAGTGAAGCAGAGGTTATCGACTCGATAAGCAGCGCTCATATGGCATTGGAGCTGATGCAAAGCCGTTTTGCCGACAATGCAGGGCAGACATACTACGAAGATTTAGCAGATTGTATGATGAACCAAGGCATGTTCGTTGGCCCTGAAATCGATAAAGCCGCCGCCGTTAGTGTTAAAAATATAAGCATCATTGTGACTCAAAATGGTGAAGTACGTGAATTGGATGGTGTACACCCGAATGGCCGCGCTATTGAGGGTGTGATTTGGCTGGTGAATTACATGAGTAAACGTGGTATTAACTTACAAGCTGGCGCAGCCATTATCACAGGGTCTTTTAAAGGCATCGTAAACATGGCGTTTGATTCTGAAGCAACGGTTGCTTATGAAGGTTTAGGTGAATACCAAGTGACTTTCAAACGCACCGCTTAATCGGGCTTTATAAAAATGGATTCTTGGTGGAGATTTATTTAAGGCGTGAATTTAGACAGTGATTAATAAAGCAACTGTGATCGCTGTCTACAATCGCCTAACCATTTGAAATAAATAGATTAAATTAATGGGTGTATAGTCAGACACTGCAGAGAAATGATCAAATAATATAAATAATTGACTGCAATCAATTAAAATAATAATAATAATAACGTTGACTCAGTATACGTTTCTACTCTATTTTGATCGCGCATTATTTATGTTACTAAAATAGACGTTAATTTTTATACCTAAGGAAGAGATGAAATGTACGATAGATTTTTTGAAGAAAAAATTACAAGTCTTAAAAATAGTGGTCAATATCGAGAGTACACTGTTATAAACCGAATTAATGGGCAATATCCTTTAGCTCATTTGGATGGAAAGCAAGATACCTCTGTCGTTGTTTGGTGTAGCAATGATTATCTAGGAATGTCTCAGCATCAAGTAACAACGTCTGCCATGCTCGACAGTATAAAAAAATATGGAGCGGGCTCTGGTGGATCTAGAAACATCGGCGGAACACATCATCAATGCCTATTATTAGAATCATCAATAGCTGATTGGCATAATAAAGAAGATGCTCTGATATTTCCAACCGGATATGGTTCAAATGACGCCACCCTCCAATGTCTTTTACGCTTAATGCCTGATTGTATTATATTTTCAGATGAACTGAATCACGCTTCAATCGTTAATGGAATACGAAGCACAAAAGCTGATCGAACTATCTTTAAACATAATGACACTGCTCAATTGGAAAAACTGCTTGCCAAGGAACCAATTGATCGACCAAAGATCATTGTTTTCGAATCCATTTATTCAATGGATGGTGATATTGCTCCTATTAGTGAAATTTCCAATCTCGCTAAAAAATACAATGCCATAACCTATATAGATGAAGTACATGCAATAGGAATGTATGGCCCCAGAGGTGCTGGCATTTCTGCTGAGCTTGGCATCCAACATGAGATTGATATTATTCAGGGGACGATGGCAAAAGCCATAGGCATGATTGGCGGTTATATTGCAGGTTCATCAGCCCTTATTGATTGCATTCGATCATTTGCTTCAGGGTTTATATTTACAACCTCGTTACCACCTTCTACAGTAAGCGCTTGTTATTCCTCTATCGAGTACCTAAAAGAAAATAATCAAGAACGTGAAGATTTACACAAAAAAACAAAGACATTAAGAAATGCATTGCAGAATGCACATATTTCTATAATGAAATCAAGCGAGACGCATATTTTACCGATATTGATTGGTGACGCGTTAAAATGTAAAGCGGCAGCCAAGCTCTTGTTGGTAAATCATGGCATATATTTACAGCCAATAAACTCTCCCACAGTGCCTGTTGGTACAGAAAGATTTCGTGTAAACGTTACGCCTAATCACACAGAAAAACACATTGAAGATTTAGTTAACGCTATGACTCACGTTTTTAATGAGCTAAATATTCCATTTAGTGATGAATTACACAAAAAATCTGCATGACCGTATTCATGTATATATTCTGCCTCCTAGCATGGGGGCTGAATTTTATAGTAGTAAAAATACAAGGCACACCCGTTAGCCTAGAAGTATCACTCACATATAGGCTGATGGGTTCTGCCATCATCTTTATTTGTATAGCATGCATTATGCGTCCAAAAATTAAATTTATGCCAAAAGACTTGGTATTCATGATGATTTTTGGTGTATGTAACTTTGCTTTGAGTTACTTGCTTTTTTATTATGCAACCATATGGAGTTCGGCGGCGATAGTAACCTTGATTTTTTCGATAAAAACCGTTTTAACCCCTATTGCTTTAAAGGTGTTCTTAAAAACAAAATTACAGACAAGAATTTTGTACGGAGGTGGATGTGGTGTACTTGGCGTGATTGTACTCGTTTACCCAATATTAGCAGATAGCACTAACAGTCTAGCGCTTAATGGTATTCTGCTGGCATGTTTAGGTACAGTTTTAACTTCAATTGGCGATGTAAGCTCGGCAAGAAATAACCATAAAAGTATAAACCCATTACATTCAAATACAGTTGGTTTCATTGTAGCTGCTGTTTTATTATTTCTAATATCTGTCTCACAAGGGCATCAATTCTCTTTCCCTACTTCCTATTCATATATAACGTCTTTATTGTATTTAACTGTGATTGCCTCTGTCTTTGCATGGATGTTCTATCTCAAACTGATAGAACAAATTGGCCCATCGAAAAGTAGTTATATGGTTGCCCTTTTTCCTGCTATTGGAGGAATAGCATCCGTTATTATGGGCGATTCAGAGCCAACATTAAACTTGTTGTTTGGATGTGCTCTATGTAGTTTTGGTGCTGCATTAGCGCTTTTACCAAAGCGAATTAAAAGTGGGTCCATACCAAACCTCTGGCGGTAAGCCTTTGCAGACCGTTCCGCCAACTCAACCGCATACTCAGGCATTGCGTCACCATGAGCATATTGCTGCGTAAATAACGTGCCTTTATGAAGAGAATGTCAACGTTTCAGAACTTCGTGTGTCGACCAGTTTTTTGCTTGTTTTTCATCAACATGCGGTACGATATGAAGGTGATTGCTCATCACAGCATAAGCACAAATATCAATAAAGAAAACCTGAGATAGATACAGTAAATGCGCTTCAATCCAACTCACTTTTTGGTTGTTGTTGACAACCACGACAGTGTTCAAAGCTTTTTCCTGTTACAGAATCTTCACAACATAAAAATGTATGGTCCGCCTCGTTATTGCAAATGATATTTTCGATAACGAGGTTGGTTTGCGCTAATGTATTCGGAGTCGTTATTAGGCTTCGCATCGCTCCACGATGAGATCCGCGCTAGATTGTCCTCAAAAAGCCCATAGCATTGTCTGCTGTTTTTTATGTCAGGTCTTCAATCTAATGGTCTGACCGTTCTGTCATCTTCTTTATCATCTGCAAACTCGGGTTATACTCTTATTTCAAACGCTTGTTTTGTTTTTAACACTGACCAAGCAATCCGTACTAACTTATTCGCAAGCGCCACGACAGCAACATTAAATGGCTTTTTCGCTCGTAATTCCATGACCCACGGCCCAAACATCGATTGAGCTTTTTCTAACCTCGATAGAATCGCTCTGGCCCCATGAATAAAGAGTGTCCGGAGAGATTTATTTCCTCGCTTACTGATTCCCAACAAGGTTGGCTTCCCTCCCGTAGAATATTGGCGTGGAACCCGCCTTAGCCAAGCCGCTAAGTGTCGTCCATTTTTAAACTCATTAATGTTTGGAATATCAGATAAACACTGGGCGGCGGTTAATGTACCCACTCCTGGTATCGACATAAGAAGTTGGGCGTTGCTATTGCTATCAACCAATTTTTTGAGCTTCTCGCCCTGCTTAACGATTCGTTCGTTGAGATACTGGTAATACTCATGATGCCCTATCAACTCCTGCATGAGCATAGGAGGTAATGGCACATTTTTCTCTGCCAGCCATTGGAACAATAACTTCATCTTACTATGACCTGTCGGAAGGCTTAATCCAAACTCCAATAAAATAGCGCCTATTCTCGACATACAGGCTGTTCATTCTTTGATATAGCTCGAACGTATTTTATGAATAACGGCGATCACTTGAGCTTCTTCCGATTTAATACTGACGAATTGCATGTTTGGACGCATTGACGCTTCCGCAATAGCATCTTCCGCAATAGCATCTGCATCAATGTAGTCATTTTTATTGGTTTTTACGTACGGTTTCACGTATTGAGGAGGAATGAGCTTGACATCATGACCAAACTTTTGGCATTGACGAGCAAGCCAATGAGAACCGCCACAGGATTCCATAGCTATGGTTGTCGAATGGGTATTCGAGAGATGTTCGAGTAACTTAGTTCGTGTAAGACGCTTTCGCGATATTGCTCTCGTCCAGCATGATCGTGAGCAACAATATGAAAAGAAGATTTGCCTAAATCGATTCCAATGACTTTAATATTAAACATGATGGTTCGCCTCTTTGTTTAGCCACCCCCCTAAGCATAGCTCAGGGGTGAGGCGGACCATCTAATTAAGCATGGTGAACGCATCGACTGATGCAATGGTTGTAACCAGCGTAAGCATTCCGACGTTTGTAACGCGTCCAGCAAACCACACATAACAATCAAATTTCGATTCACATAGAGTGATAATTTCTTTAGTCTAAGGAATCATCACTCTATGTTTAAGCACGCAATAAACGCCACCCATAAAGTTAATCTAATAATTTCAAACAGTTAACTTTTTTTGTCAGAGTAGCCCCATTAAAAGCATGAAGCCTTTCGTCTTTTCTGCGCTGACGACGACAGTGACGCAAGCAGAAAAGACGAAGGCTTTGCTGCGTATAATAATTAAGTTTTGTGGTAGTCAAGCGTGCTCTGAACCGAAAGGGGTTTCAAGAACAGAGTATCTACAGGTGATGGCCTGTCGTAACACAAGTAGAAAAAACGAAGGTTTTGCGATGATGAAACGCATTGTCGACCTAAAGGCGCTACCTACAAAAAGCCATGTTCAAATGAGATATTCAATTAAATGGAAAAACTCTGTTTTTCTGCGCTGACGACGACAGTGACGCAAGCAGAAAAGACAGAGCCTTTTTATTCTGTACATACTTAGAATTAGCAACTTTGTAAAAGAAATTAAAGTTCTTTTAGTGCACCTATCAAAGCAGCCATTTCAGCATCGGTGCCGATGGTGATACGAAGGTAGTTGCCAATACGTGGTTTGTTGCTACCGAAGAAACGCACTAGAATACCTTGTTCTTTTAACGCCAAATACACACTTTCCGCGTCTTTTTCTGGATGTGTTACAAACACAAAATTAGTAGCGGATCTCAGTACGTTAAAACCAAGGTCGGTTAATTGAGTACTGACCCATTCACGGGTGGCGATGGTTTTACCACAGATTTCATCGAGGTAATCTTGATCTTCCACAGCCGCAGTGGCACCAGCAAGGGCAATTCGGTCAATAGGATAGCTGTTAAATGAGTTCTTCAAGCGCTCTAACCCTTCAATCAAATCAGGGTGGCCAAATGCGTAACCAACTCGAATCCCGGCTAATGCACGAGATTTAGAAAAAGTCTGCACAACCAGCAAATTAGGGTATTGATTCACCAATACCGAGGCACTTTGCGCACCAAAATCAACGTACGCTTCGTCTACTAAGACCACCACATCAGGGTTGGCTTGCAGTACTTTTTCAATATCAGACAAAGGCAGTGCTTTACCCGTTGGTGCGTTCGGGTTGGTAACAACAACACCTGATACGTCTAGATTTTGATAATCGTTCGGATCAATATCAAAGCTGTCCGTTAAAGAGATAAGCGCAGGCTCAATGTCGTATAAATTCGCGTAAACTTTATAGAAGCTGTAGGTAATATCAGCAAACGCCAATGGCTTACCACCCGCAAAGTAACCCATAAAAGCCAACGCCAATACTTCGTCGGAACCATTACCGACAAACACTTGGTTCGCGTCAAATTGATACTGTTTCGCTAAGGCATTCTTTAATGTCATGCAATTTGGATCAGGGTAAAGGCGCAAACGTTCACTGACCGCATCAGACATGGCAGCCAATGCTTTTGGTGATGGTGAATACGGGCTTTCGTTGGTATTGAGTTTAATGTATTGCTTGTCTTGTGGTTGCTCACCCGGTACATATGGGTCCAGCTCGGTAATTTTTTTAGTCCAAAAACGACTCATTTACTCTCTCCATTCTTTTCATTAAGGGATTAAGGCCCTTTTCTATTTTTATACAGTATCTATTTTTATACAGTAATAATACGTTTATACGCGCATAAACAGGCGAACAAAAAAAGGCCTCTAATTAGAGGCCTTTTCAGTGTACATATTAATCCGCCTCTGAATTAATCCTGAGGGCGCATATGTGGGAACAACAATACATCACGAATAGAAGGCGCATCGGTAAATAACATCACCAAACGGTCGATACCGATCCCTTCACCCGCGGTTGGCGGTAAACCGTATTCCAGTGCGTTGATGTAATCCGCATCGAAATGCATCGCTTCATCATCACCCGCGTCTTTTTCAGCCACTTGATTACGGAAACGCTCTGCTTGGTCCTCAGGGTCATTTAACTCCGAGAAACCATTGGCAATTTCACGACCACCAACAAAGAATTCAAAACGATCAGTAATAAAATCATTGTGATCATTACGACGCGCTAATGGAGAGACTTCCGCAGGGTATTCAGTAATGAAAGTCGGTTGATCCAATTTCGCTTCTGCTGTTTCTTCAAAGATCTCCGTCCATAACTTACCAAGACCCCAAATTGGTTTCACATGAATACCCAATTTTTTCGCTACATTTGTCGCTTTTTCAAGCGTACTTAGATCATCAGCTGTCAGCTGTGGATTGTAATGTAAGATAGACTCTAACATTGTCATACGCACAAATGGCGCACCAAAATCGTATTCAGAACCTTGGTAAGTCACTTGCGTTGTGCCCAACACTTGTTCGGCAACCGTGCGTAGCATGTCTTCTGTCAGATCCATTAAATCTTTGTAATCCGCATACGCTTGGTAAAACTCGATCATGGTGAATTCAGGATTATGGCGTGTCGAAACTCCTTCGTTGCGAAAGTTACGGTTAATTTCGAATACACGTTCAAAACCACCCACAACCAAACGCTTCAAATACAATTCCGGCGCGATACGTAAGTACATGCTCATGTCCATCGCATTGTGGTGTGTCACAAATGGACGGGCTGTGGCGCCACCAGGAATCACGTGCAGCATTGGCGTTTCCACTTCCATAAAGCGACGATCTTCTAAGAAACGACGAATGGAAGAAATGACTTTAGAGCGAATTTGGAACGTATTACGAGACTCTTCGTTTACGATCAAATCAACATAACGCTGACGGTAACGCATTTCCGTATCAGACAAACCTTTGTGCTTGTCTGGTAATGGGCGCAAGGCTTTGGTTAATAACTGAGCCGACTGCATATCAACGTATAAATCGCCTTTACCTGATTTATGCACAGGGCCTTTGATACCAATAATATCACCCAAATCCCATGTTTTTTGTTCAATCAATAATTCAGGGTTCAAGGCTTTACGATTTACATACGCTTGAATTTGGCCCGTCATATCTTGCAGTAACATAAACGCGCCACGATTACGGACGATACGACCAGCAATGCTTACTTTGTGGTCTTTTTCTTCTAAGTCTGGTTTTTCAATCTCACCAAATTCTGCTTGTAAATCCGCTGCATACGCATCCGGGCGGAAATCATTTGGGTAGGCATTACGCTCTTCACGAATGACACTTAATTTACCACGACGCTCTGCAACCAAACGATTATCTTCAGCAGCGGCAGTGTGTTCTGTTGTATTTTCGTTAGCCATGATTTGCTAGGTACTCTTTAAAAATAGTGTTTTTAAAATAATGTGTTTAAAAAAGGCTTCGCCTGTTGGTTACAGACCTTGTTTTAAGCTGGCAACAATAAACTGATCTAAATTTCCGTCTAACACTGAACCCGTGTTCGAGCTTTCAACGCCAGTTCGTAAATCTTTAATACGCGATGCATCCAATACATAAGAACGAATTTGGCTGCCCCACCCGATATCGGATTTGTTGTCTTCTACCGCTTGTGCTGCTTCATTCCGTTTTTGCATTTCAAATTCGTACAACTTCGCACGTAATTGCTTCATCGCAAAATCACGGTTAGCGTGCTGTGAACGCTGATTCTGACACTGCACTACGATGTTAGTCGGTACGTGAGTAATACGCACCGCAGAATCCGTGGTGTTTACGTGCTGACCACCTGCGCCGGATGAACGGTATGTGTCTGTTCTAATGTCCGCAGGATTAATTTCAATATCAACGTTGTCGTCTACTTCTGGGGAGACAAACACCGATGCAAACGACGTGTGACGGCGATTACCAGAATCAAAAGGCGATTTACGAACCAGACGATGTACACCCGTTTCCGTTCTTAGCCAACCAAATGCGTATTCGCCTTCAAAGCGAATTGTGGCCGATTTGATACCCGCCACATCACCAGCAGACACTTCCATAAGCTCTACTTTAAAGCCTTTGTCTTCGCCCCAACGTAAATACATACGTAATAGGATATTTGCCCAGTCTTGCGCTTCCGTGCCACCAGAACCAGCTTGAATATCAAGGAAGGCAGAGTTTGCATCCATTTCTTTCGAAAACATACGACGAAACTCTAATTTGGCCATTTGAATTTCTAACTCTTCCAATTCGGCTTGCACCGCTTCTACTGAATCTTCATCGTCTTCTTCGACAGCCATATCCAATAAATCTTTGGCATCCACTACACCGGCCTGCATAGCGTCTAATACATCAACAACGGCTTCTAAAGCAGCACGTTCTTTGCCCAATTTCTGAGCGTAGTCTGGGTCATTCCAGACATCTGGGTCTTCCAGTTCGCGAGTAACTTCTTCAAGGCGCTCTTTCTTTGTTTCATAGTCAAAGATACCCCCAAAGAGTTTGGGTGCGCTCAGAAAGGTCTTTTATCTTAGAAAGGATCGGATTGATTTCCATAATGGCTTCAATTTGTTATAAAACGGAATGAATAAAGGTAATTGTTAATTGTAACGAATTTACCCGCAGCATAAAATGGTCTATACCATTCATTCATATAAAATAAATCATTTTTTATCTGACTAAGCGTTCAACTGGAGTCCACATGGAAAAACCGACGGTATCTGTCAACATTTTGGGGCAAGAATACAAGATCAATTGCCCAAAAGGTCACGAAACAGACCTTAATGAAGCGGTGGAATATTTAAACCAACAAATGCAAGAAATCAGAACCAGTGGCAACATCATTGGTACAGAGAAAGTGGCTATTATTGCGGCTTTAAACATTACTCACGATATGCTTTCTAGTCGTAAATACGCCCGTTCAAATGAACAGCAAGTGCGTGAGTTAACCTCTCAACTGGATTCGGCTTTGACGCACACAAATAAAGTTGGTTAAAAGACAAACGACGCTTAATCAAAACAGCTTAAAATATTACCACTCCAGAAATACAGAGGTTTTGAAAGACGTTTTTTTCTCTTTTTATCCAATAAATAAGTAGATTTTTTGCACCTTTGTCTTATACTACAGTCTGTTTCCTGGGTTGTTTGGAACGGCTTAACGCCCTTGAGCCTATGCGTATACACCCGGAAAGAATAGGTGAGTTTGGTGTGCATGTCCGTGCGTCGGAAAGCCTAAAAAGCTTCAGTTCATTCCAACTTGAACCACTGGGTTCAAGGCCAATAGTCGTAACGGCAATTTGGGAAACTTTTTATGTCCTCTAATTTTTCAGATACTCAATCTTCAAACTGTGATCTCACTCAGCTTTCAAGAAGTGATCTCAGAAAACACTTGCGCACTGCGCGCAATGCATTATCTTCACCTCAACAGTCAAACGCATCGCACAATATCTCTGCACAACTGCAAGGTTCTGCTTGGCTAAACCAGCGTCTTTCTCAAAAATCTGCAAATACAGTCAACATTGCTCTTTACCTTAGTCATGATGGAGAAGTCTCTCCGCAACTCTTTTGTGAATACTTATGGGATTTAGGCGTTAACGTTTATTTGCCAATTATTCATGGTGCAACACTGCTTTTTGGTGCCTATAAAAAAGACAGCCAATGGCAGGAGAATCGATTTGGCATTGCAGAACCGATTGATCCAACACCCTTAACTCAAGAACAACTCGATATGGTTTGCTTACCTTTGGTTGGCTTTGATAAAAAGGGGGGCCGATTGGGCATGGGAGGCGGATTTTATGATAAAACATTCGCTAATAAAACATCAAAGACGACCTTAATCGGCTTGGCCCACGATATTCAAGAAGTACCTCAATTGCCAATTGAAAGCTGGGATGTGCCTTTAGATGGCATTGTCACTGATAATCAATGCATTTTATGCAGGTAATAGAATGACGATTAATCCAGCGTCATTTTTAAATCCACTCTTCCTACTTTTTGGCTACTCCATTGCATAGAATCGATACGTGTTTCTTCTTTCGCCAATTCTGTAATCCAAGGAGACAATGTACTAAACGCTGCGTCTTTCACCCAAATCTGTAAACGACTGTCCCCATCAAGCGAAATCCTTTCTGCCACAATACCGTACTGTCGCGCTGTTCTATTCACTAACGCTCTCAGCTCATTCGCTGATCTATCTTGAAGAGAAGACACAGGCCCAGAGCTAAAGGTTTGTAAATGTTCGACGTTTTCCACTAGGGTGTAATAATCTGCTACTGCATTTTCAAAGGCATTATGGGCATTGTCATTTTCTATTTGAGCTGGCCTCCAAACCGTAAGATAGATGCTCACAATAAAAACCAATACCATCAAAATAAAGACCAATACCTGCTCTCGCACACTTAATCGCAGATAGGCTAACCAAGCGGAATATAAGCTTGGACTATTACGAAACTGGTTTGCTAACCAAGACTTCATATTGTTTTAATCCTTGTCACTGGGTGTTATTAAACACTCAGCCCTCTATTTGAATTTTAAAAGACGCTCTATAACCACTTTCTTGACGCACAACCTGTTCCAACAAAACCGTAAGCGATTTCTCAGACAATTTATCAGACAGTTTATTAGACAAGGCCTCACGAATTTCATCGAGAGTTTCTCGTTGTTCTGACACCCAATCCAAGCGATAGGTTTGGTCAAAGTAATCCAGTTTAGTTAATCGATGACTTCCCTTCACTTGCTCTCTGGCTTGATCAATTTTTGCTAATACATCGTAGACGGTGTCCGTTTGTTGCGTACTTTTCCCAGAAGGGCTTTGTTGCAATAACCCTCTCAGTTGACGTGACAGATTGACCACTCTCCCTTCACTGGGAACCAGTTGCAAAAATAACGCATTCGATTTCTCACGAACGTCTTGTTCTTGCATTTCCAATGCCTTTGTTGAAGCCTGCATAAGAAACAACTCCAAGAAAAAAGCAATCACAGCACATGCCGCCACCCATCGCCACGGAGTTAATTTCTCTAACCAAATGCCACCCTGCCTAAAATCACTGTGACAAAGATTCTTTTCTCGCCACGTTTTATTTTGCAAGATAAAATCAGACATACGCTCTAACGCGTGAATTTCAGCAGTGGCGCTGTACGTTTTTTGCGGCGGCATGACTCCATCCAAAGAGGATGCTAATGCCGTCACTTGAGACTCTGAAGCGTAAAGAGAAATCTCTTGTTTCGGTAAATACGCCAACATACTCTCGGGCAAGCAATGAACGGCATCTTCTGCAATCCATAACCAAGATGCGCTTTCTTCACGGTCGCTCGTATTAATTGATGCTAGTAATGGGTTTTCACTTTTCAACGCCATAAAAGCACTGGAGAGAGGCAATATAATCGGTGCTTTAATGTTCCAACCCGCTAGCTGTTGCGTCCATAGGGACATCAAACGTGTTTCAACAACGGCAACCCAAGCACTGTCTTTTTGCTCTTTACTTAATACCGTGAAATGCAATTCGTCCGTCGCTTGAGACAACCCTTCTTCCATTAAAAACGGTGCGACTTTTTCTAGATGCTTGCGCTGCCCAGCCGCTAATGTAAGCCGACGGATATGCAGTTTTTCCATTGGAGGACACACAATAACATCCGAATACTTAATACCATCTGTCGATAAGCTATCAATTAATACGTCAACATTGTAATTTTGATGGAACGCTAACAACGCCCCTTTTTCATCGACAATGGCCCAATCGCAAAGAGGCGATAAAGCACCAAAAGAAATTTCCTCATTCTCTTGCTTTCCTGTTAGATCGATTTCTGCATTACGATCGACTGGCGAAACCGACGATACATCATCCACTTCAAGCAATTCATAAAAACGTATTATCAGACGATTCATACAGCCTTGCCCTTTTGAAACCAATGCTTTCTAACACAGAATACTGATAACAAATATGTATTTATAAATAACATTATTCTTCCTGACCATTGGTTTCAATACTGGGTAAATTAAAAAACGAAACCAACCAACCTGTTGATCCATAAGAGCGACCATACACCCTAACATTACCCGAATTAGATTTTATTAAACGCGTGTGAAGCGACATTTGCCGATCACCTAATGTTACCTTTATAAAAGCATCAACATAAGCCATATTTGTGCGCCAATCCGCCTCTTCCAAACCTTGATCCGATAGGCTCTCTTCTTGAAGAAACTCTTTTACCGTTGCAAAACCAGCACTGTCTAGTCGCGCCGTAAATTTTTTTTTCTGCTCTTCTGTCATATTTACCAGATACGCATCTTGTAAAGGCTTTGGAAAACGATTCACATTGGCCCCCATTTCGACAGGCCATATACATAACCAAGGGAGTAAAGCAGCAAGGTCTTCTGGAGTCCATCGCCATAACAACATTTCGGTTTCACTGACTAAAGCACTGTCAGATGCCCGAAAACTTGGAGAGAAGCTTTGATAAAATTCATCTTCGTGTCCTCCAGCACCCGTAATATCTTGGTCCGAATCCACCCAATCTTTTATTTGATCCGCTAAGTTAGGGTTTTTCCCTAAACTCGTGATTAACCGTTGCAGCCTTTGATAGCTTAGTTCCGCCGTTGTCTCATTAGCCAACAGGTTAATGTTAAAACAGCTTTGTCGGTCTAATAAAACAATGGTCATTTCATCCTTCTCTTGCTCAAGAGGAAAGGTTTCTTGTTTCAACAACCACTTAGATGACTCAAAGGCAGGCAGCGATTTTTCATCCAATTGAGCGAAATACTGTATGGCCCACGCTTCGCCACCTAATAATTGCTGCTTTAATTGACTGGTTTGCTGCACCTGCTCAATGATATCCCTTTCCTTGGCAAGATAGGTCATCACACTCGCGGCCATGGCGCTGACTAAGGCAAACACCATCAAGGCCATTATCAGAGCCACCCCTCGCTGGGTTGTTGGTTTTGCTTTTTGCAATTGAAGGCGATGTATCATAACTCCCCCTCATCTTGACTATCATTACTGCTATTATCATTCGCAGGATCAATAGTAAGAGAATCAATAGCCGTAGGGACAATGAACAACCTCTCAATACGACCTATTCCAATCAGGTTTAGGCTCACTTTTACCGCTTGAATCGAATCGTCTCTTTGAGGCTCTGTGTCGTCAGATCTAAGCGAACTGGTTTCTTCTGGCCAACGGTTTTGCCAACCATTTTGACTTAACAAACTAATGTTCACATCCGTGATGCGCTCAAATAACTGCTCTATTGGTTTGCTGTCTTGGTCTCTGTCCATCACAGACCAGAAACGACGAATAAGTTTCTCGTCTGTCCACTCGTATTCCACACGTTGTAATTCTGAGCGGATATAAAGCAAAGGCTTCTGCCAGCCTGCTTTGCTTAATTGAAACCGCGTCTCTTCCAGATTCAAAGCCTCTTGTTTTTCACCTAACCCATCACGTGCTGTTTTTGGAACAATTTGCTCAATGTCCCTTTCTATCCATTGCCAAACACGTACTGCTTCTTCCAGTGCCGTGCTCTGCTTTTCTATGGCTTTTTGCAAACGAACACCCGTACCCGCCATATTAAAGCTAGCAATCCCCAGAAAGGACAAAATGCCTAATACAATCAAGAGCTCCAGTAAGGTAAAGCCTTTTTGAGAACCTTGCTTCGATCGATAACGATTATCCAATACCTTAATACGAGATCCCATTAAGGTAAGCTCCCTTCAGAAGACAGTTCACTTGCAGAATTACTCGCGCTAGAGGCAACAGAAGAGGGTAAATAGCCAATTAGGGTAAAAAGGGACGATGTGGATTCAGGCGGTTGAAAGACATTAATTTCAATGCGGGCAACCCCCGCCGTTTGCTGTTTTAGCTCTGGCAGAGTGCGAAATACCCAACTTCCTTGCTCTACAACACCTTCATCCAGTGTCATTTTTACACCTTGCTGAGACAATAAACGCAAGTCATTTATTCGATTTTCAGCCACCCATGAGGCTATCAATTTACGCTTTAAATAATCACTTTGATCCACCGACTGAAAACTCGTTTGCGCCAGCATCATACCAACCAAACCGATAATAACCAACGCGATTAAGACTTCAATTAAGGTAAAACCGTGTTGAGATGCTTGCTGAAACGACGTTTTAGCACGAAGCCTTGCTTTTTTGTTATTCATTATCGAAGACAAAAACATTTGCCCCATCGCCTTTTAGAATACGTAAGGGTGTATTCCTTTGGTTTTCAGACCCTGATTGCATGTACATAATATGCAATTCAAAAGGTGTGTATTCACCACTGGCAGAAAAGACCAAATCGACTTTTTCCACCAATGCTTTTGCCGTTTCTGACAAGTCGTTAAATTCCTTTCTTTCAATCAACTTCCATTCAAACAGTGCATCCGCGGGTTGGTAGGTTTTCGATAATTCAACCCACTCCCCCGCTTGCAGCTCCAGCAGCGCTATCTCATTCGATGTGATCGTAGCACCATACGTCACGCCATCCAGCCACGCTTTGTCCAATGTGTTTTGCAGAAATAAACGCACATTTTGAGATTCCTGCGTTAGTTTTTTCCCTTCGTTATCGGTTTGATAAGTAAAACTCACTATGCTCAACATGCCTCCGAGTACGGCCAACACAACCAATAACTCCAGTAAGGTAAATGCCATTTTCTGGGATTTAAAACGCGATGTGGGCATCTGCATAGAAACGACATTCCTGTAAATGAATCAAACGTTCATCATGAAGCATTGAGTCATACAATACTTTTTCTATAAAACTCTCTTGCTATAAATCTTCTTTGCTAACGTCTGCGGAGTCACCACTACCACCTTCACGACCGTCTGCCCCTAATGAAATCAAATCATAAACGCCATCAGATCCTGGGCTCACGTATAAGAAATCATTTCCCCATGGGTCTTGTGGAAGTTTTTGCATGTAGCCACCGGATTTCCAATTTTTTGCTTCAGGAAAGCCCGATGGCTTTGTGACTAATGATTCTAACCCTTGAGACGTCGAAGGGTATTGCCCGTTGTCCAATTTGTATAAATCCAAAGCCGCCATTAGATTACGAATTTGAGTCTTTGCAACAGACACTTTTGCATCGTCTGAACGACCTAAAATATTAGGCGCGACCAATCCGATCAGCGCACCGAGTATCACCAAAACTACCATTAACTCTAACAAGGTAAACGCCGCTTTATTCTGTTTAAATGACGGCAGTTGTTTACGATTCCTTAACTTAGACATAACACTCAAACTCTCTTTGTTTACAATGGAAGTTGCTAAATAAATGATTTAGTTTAATAACTGATTCATATTCATTATTGGTAATAAAATCGCCATAACAATCATCATAACGACCCCACCCATCACCAACAACATCAAGGGTTCAAATAAGCCCACTAATGTTGTCATCCATGCACTCGACTCTTCTTCTTGTTGATGCGCTGCTCGCGCTAACATCACATCCAATTCGCCACTTCGTTCACCACTTTGGATCAGTTGCAGCATCATTGGTGGCAGTAATTTCGTTTCGCCTAATGCTTTCCCAAGAGACCCCCCTTCTTGTACTTTCACCATGGCTGTCCTAAGGTGTTGCTGCATAGAAGCATTGTCTACAACTTGTGCCGCTATCTTCATCGCCTCCACCAACGCAACACCACTACTAGAGAGCATGGCTAACGTACTGATATAACGTGTTATTTGCATCACGATAATCAATTCTCTAATACCGACAACACGTACTATTAACCTGTCTTTTATTGCTTTAGCCGACGCTTTTGTCATTAACCATTTATAAACAACGATGAACACCAGTAAGGCGATTAAAATAAAGTGCCCATAATTGGTAACGCCATAACTTAATACCAGCATAAACTCGGTAATCGGTGGCAGCGCCGCACCCTGCTTATCAAATACAGAAACAATATCAGGCATCACACTTCCTAATAGAAAGCTCACAATGCCGATGGCCACCAGCGTTAAAATCATCGGGTACATCATCGCCATTTGAATTTTTTGTGCCGTGATTCGTTGACGCTCTGAATAATCTGCCAAGCGCATCAGTACTTGCTGTAGATGCCCTGATTGTTCTCCGGCTTCCACGCTTGCACGAAACAACATAGGAAACGCCTTAGGGTAGGCGCCCAATGCCTTCGCCAAACTGTGCCCTTCCAATACTTTCGAACGAATGGTCAGCAACATACTGCGCACCTTTTGACTACTCGCTTGTTGCGCAACCCCGGTAAGCGCTTCTTCGATAGGCAGCCCTGCATCTATCAACGTCGCCAATTGTCGAGTTAATAAGGCACGTTCTTTAACATTAATACCAGGGGAGAAAAGAGTGTTACGCGATTGTTCTTTGCCCTGCTTAATGTCTAACGGTGTCATGCCTTTGTCACGCAGTAACTGACGCAAATGGCGCTCATTGTCTGCTTCTAACACGCCTTTTTTTGTTCGGCCTTTAGCATCAAGTGCAGAGTACTCAAATGCAGACATTTAGATCACACCTTGTTGAAGGTTTGCTAAATGAAAACAAAATGATCGTTATGTTATGCATGTTCATTCGACACTCTTAACACTTCTTCTACCGTTGTCATTCCCTGTAAGACTTTTTGCATGCCATCGTGTGACAAACTGGGCGTAGTTTTGCGCACAAGCGCCTCTAACTCTTGCTCACTGGCTTTATTGTGGATAAGCGTTTTTACAGGCTCGGTAACCAATACCAATTCATACAAGCCCAATCGCCCTTTGTAACCTTGCTCAAAACAGTCAGGACAACCTATGGCTTGATAAACAGTAAATGCATCTGGATTTGTATTCTCAACACCTAATACACGCTTTGTTGCCTCATCCAAAACCGCAGGCGTTTTACAATGTGGGCAGAGTTTTCGAACCAAACGTTGCGATAGAACACCAATAACAGAAGAAGACAGAAGGAAAGGCTCAACCCCCATGTCCTCCAAACGAGAAATGGCGCCAACTGCGCTATTAGTATGCAAAGTAGACAGAACCAAGTGCCCTGTTAACGAGGCTTGTACGGCAATTTCAGCGGTTTCTTTATCACGTATTTCACCGATCATAACCACGTCAGGGTCTTGACGTAAAATGGCCCTTAACCCTCTTGCAAAGGTCATGTCTGCTTTCAGATTGACCTGAGTTTGACCAATGCCTTCAATATGATATTCCACCGGGTCTTCAACCGTCAGTATGTTACGGCGACCGTTGTTCAATGTGCTTAATGCCGCATATAAGGACGTGGTTTTACCAGAACCCGTTGGACCCGTAACCAAAAGAATGCCATGGGGTTGATTAATCAGCGCGGTTAATCGCTCTCTGTCCGTTTGGCTCATGCCTAAGTGCATTAAATCCAAACGCCCTGCTTGCTTGCTTAGCAGACGCATTACAATGCGTTCGCCGTGCGTCGAAGGCATTGTAGACACACGAACATCAATTTCCTGCCCTGAAATTCGCAATACGATGCGTCCATCTTGAGGCACACGTTTTTCAGCAATGTCCAGTTTCGCCATAACCTTAATACGAGACACTAGCATCGACGCAAGAGCGCGTTTAGGCTGAATCACTTCACGTAATACACCGTCCACACGAAATCGGACCAATAAACGTTTATCAAAGGTTTCAATATGAATATCGGACGCCTCTTCTTTTACCGCCTCACTCATAATGGCGTTGATCAAACGAATGATCGGTGCATCGCCTTCCCGCTCCAATAAGTCTTCACTGTCTGGCACAGCTTCAGCGGCACTCGCCAAATCCAGCTCATCTCCTAAACCTTCTGCCAATGCCAATGTTTGACCGCCTTCTTGTTGATAAAAGAGCACAACTGCGTCATCAAAATCGGCATCAGATAAGGTTTCTAAAAAGGGCCTTGTAGGAGAAACTCGCACCGCCTCACATAGAGAATCGATACTGGCCGAGGCTTTGTGAGACACAATCCATTTATCAACATCTTGTCGCAACAAAACACCCGATTGCTTCACAAAGGAATAAAGAAGAGAAGGCATAAATCAAATTCCAACTAATCGGTTCACATTTAAAAAACGATGATAGAAGTTGCTCGTCAATACCGTGGACATGGGGCTACTTCTTGGCCGCTTCGACAGGGACAAAACGTGTAGAATCGAATAAGTCATCTACATTTCTTGATCTCAATTCTTGCATAGGCATTGTCAGCTCAATGGATTTAAAGTTTTGGTATTTGCTTCTTGATAGCGAATCCACATCTTGTTGACTGCGTAAAATAGTGGGGCGAATAAAGACCAACAAATTCTTTTTCGTATTTTCGTAAGATGTACTTCTAAACAAAGCCCCCAAGAAAGGAATGTCTCCTAATCCTGGTACTTTTTGAGTCACTTCCGTTACATTGTCTTCGATCAAACCACCTAAAACGATGGTTTTACGATTACCTGCGATAACCGTCGTTTGAATTTCCCGTTTTGTTGTGATCGTCCCCAATGAGCTGGACTCCGTTGTGGCCGCTTCAACAATTTGAATTACTTCCATACGAACTTCATCACCGGCATTAATATGAGGCGTCACTTCTAGCGTAAGACCAACATCTTCACGTTTAATAGTCACAAACGGGTTGTCTCCATTATCAGAATAACCGCCCGTTTGGAAAGGACGCGTTTCACCCACAATGATTTTAGATTTTTGATTGTCTAAGGTGAGAATTTTAGGTGTTGATAATAAATTGGCGTTTGAGTTAGATTCAATTGCTTGCAAAATACCCGCTAAATTAAGTTCCCCTTTACTATCAAAGGAACCAATGCCAGCGGTAATACCATTTGCTAGCGTCGGTGTTCCTGTAGCTATCCCTGTTGCTATCCCAGTTAAACTGTTGCCAGCATTAGAAAAATTAGTCCCCGCTATAGGCGTTGTCGATTGTGATGTGTCGCCAAACAACCATTGAAAACCAAGGGCTTCAGAGCCTTCCATTTTTACTTCGACAATAATGGCTTCTACCAATACTTGTGCTCTAGGAATATCCAGCTCGTTCAGAACAGATTGAATGTCCACCATAACATTTGGCTCGGCATTAATAAGCAACGCATTTAAATCTTCATCTGCCTGAATATTAAATGTGGTCGGCTTTTCACTCACACCTTCGGTCGGTGAGCTACCTAACACGCCTTTAATCAGATCTGCGGTTTTTTTGGCGTCCGCATAACGCAGAGGAATCACCTGTAAACGGCTCGACTTTCGTGCGGGAACATCCAATTCTTCTATTAATTTTCGAATCTGCGCCAATTCTCCTTCTTTACCTTTAATCACAATTCGATTGGTTCTTTCATCGGCTAAAATACGCGTACTAAATGAAGGTCTTCCACCGCCAGCAGATGCGCCATTCGCACGTGAAGCCCCACTGATATTTTGCAACAGATCTAAAATGTCTCCTGCCCAAGCGTGCTTTAGCGTCACAACCGCAATTTCACCCTCAACAGTGCTGTCTAATCGAGTAATTAAGCGCTCTAATTGACGGATATTATCTGCATGATCACTAATAATTAAGGCATTTACTGTGTTGACTGATGCAAGATGACCGTATTGAGGAATAAGAGGTCGTAAAATGGGCACCAGCTCTGACGCGACTGCATTTTTAATGGCAATCACTCGTGTTACTAATAGCTCTCCTGGAGAAGAACCATTTACATCAAAATCCAAACCGCCTTGCTTTGCTACATTCTGTGGCAATATTTTATAGCCTTCAGGCGATTCTATGACCGCATACCCATGAACGTTTAAAACCGATAAGAACAAACGAAATATCGACTCTTCATCCAATTGAGCGTTCGATATCACAGTCACTTTGCCTTTTACTCTAGGGTCAACAATAAAGCTCTTACCCGTCATTTCAGCCACTTGACGAACAAAAATGCCGATATCAGCCTGCTGCAAGTTCACTTGCCAACTTTTTGCCAAAGCAAAAGATGTGATGAATAACAGAAATGTAGGAAGTACCAACCACTTTGAAATAGCACGCTGTAACATCAAGAATCCTTGTTAAATTTAAATCATTATTTCACGGCATAATTCACAAAAAACCGTTTATTATTGCGACGTATTTCGATACGCGCCACCCCCTTAGAACGAACAACATTGCCCAACGTTTTATCGCTTGAAAAGTTCCCCACTGCCTGCCCATTAACTGAGACGACTTCATCGCCAGCTTTTAACCCAACGCGAGTCAACGGACTGCCACTTTCCACTTTATAAGATGACCCCGTGGCCATTAAACCAGCAGAAGAAAGCAGGCTTTCAGGGTTATTTTGAAATTGCTTTTCATAACGATCGATCAACTCTCTGGGCGACAGTTTAACAATATCTTGAATTAACGGTGAGCCCAATGTTTTTCTTGCATTGCTTCTATTGCCTAAAAGTGAATTTTTCGTATTTTCCACTCCATTAGATGAGGTTATTGTATTCACAGAAAACCGATCAACTTTAGGTAAACCACCTTCCACCAAAAGCGACTGATTCGTTTTAGCAAAGTACAATACTTCTTTATTAATGCCCCGTTTTAAAATAATCCGATCTGTATACACAGCTTGCAAGGTGACGCCAGACGATACGCTGTCACCTACTCGATACATTTTATCCGGATGACCTTGGGCAGAAATAAAGGCAACTGACGATTCTTGTGAATCAGATGGTAATACCCCTTTCAGAAGAAGCTTTAATTTCGTTTTAACTACAGGCTTTGAGGTTTCTACCTGTTCAACAGAAAACCCAAATAAATTACCAGAGATAGGATCAAATTCGTTTTTCTGAGTTGTTGCCCCAATCGAGACCGGAGGTAACTGGAATGTATAAACGGGGGGATTTAACCAAGACCAAAGAGTGTTCCCTAGCGCAATAGCCAGCCAGCTTATTAATAAAAAAACGATGCTATAACGAAAAAGCACGTTCAGTTTATTTACGTTAGATATCATGAATTCCACTCAAAATATACCCTCAATAGCGTCTATAGAAAAACGCCCTTCCAATAAGTCTACCTTATTTTTGTCTACTATATGAGCGATAAAAGCAAATACTATACGCACAAAAAAAATGATAACGAGAATCATTAGCTTAATAGACATTTTAAATGCTCAATTAAAATCTCAAAACAAAGGTTCAATTAAAACAGCCACAGGATATTCTGTATCACCACTCCATGGAATACCAACTTCATTAAGCAATGCAGGCATAATGGATATCTCCAACTCTTCCTTTGAGGTAGGTTCAACTGTTAGTAAATGCTTACCTTTATGAGAATATACCAACATGAGCTGTGCCTTGTCACGCGTAACCCACTCTACTGAGACCTGATTCAATCGCACGTTTTGACGCGTATTCCCAAACGCGTAATTGGCATTAATGGACTCAAACCTTCCTACTCCTCGCCATTTCTCAGGTACAACAGAGTGATAGTTAAGACGAGCAAACAAACGATCAACAATAAAAGCCGATCCATCTAAGTTTACGTCATTTGATTTCGCTACGGGCTTCAATAAATCCACACCTAAGCGAGCTTCGTCTACCCATAAATCTATGCCAGAAAAACCAAAAGACATCGCTCCCCAACCAGTAAAATCGTCACTGGTAACCTGAACATTGACTAATGGAAGAGACAACCGCCACTGAATGTTTACCGGGTTAAGCAAGGTAGGAAATGCCGCATCTATGCTTCCTCGCCATAAATGCCCTTCTATTTTTTGCAGTACGATACCATTAGACAGCCTTGGCTGAATAACGTCTTTCCAATAATGCAACGGTGAACTGATGGCAGCAGACAGAGCCAAAACAAATACAAACCAGCATACAAATAATACGTGTATTTTTTTCATATCTCTCTGTCTACATCCTCTAGACAATGATTCGAAGTTAACGGTTATAAAAGGCGATTTAATTTTTCCAAATCTTCAGGTGTGTCCACACCATGGGGTGGCATACCGGAAGCCATCGCCACTTGTATTTTCACACCTTGATGTAATAAACGCAGTTGTTCTAATTTTTCCCATTTTTCTAAAGGAGAAATAGGCATAGTGGTATATTGTGCAAGTAACCGAGCACGATAAACGTACAAACCAATGTGCCTGAACACAGGCATGCCCTCTTGCACTGTTTTAGATTCAGAAAACCCATCTCGATCCCAAGGTATAGGGGCTCGGCTAAAATATAAGGCTCTGTGCATTTGATCACACACAACCTTAACAACATTAGGATTAAAAAAGTCTTCACTTTTCTCAATCGCACACGCAACAGTAGACATATCGGCCGCCGTATCATTATGCAATGACAACACCGCTTTATGAATCAGCTCTACGGGTAAAAAAGGCTCGTCACCTTGTACATTTACTACAATTTCATTCGCCATCCAGCCTTTTAAAGATGCGACTTCCGCCAGCCTTTCTGTGCCATTTTCATGATCATCACGGGTCATCACAACGTCTGCATCAAACGTTTGAGCCAGCTGAAAAATAGCCTCATTATCCGTTGCAATCACAACCGATTCCGCACCTGCTTTTAGCGCCAATTCATACACCCATTGAATGACAGGCTTATCGCCTAACATGGCTAACAGCTTTTTTGGAAACCGCTGAGAAGCAAAACGAGCAGGGATAACAATGTGAAAATTTGGTAAACTTTCCTGACTGGATTCCGCATTAATTGACATTATTTTACCTTCTCGAATTCAGGTTCAATGGCGACGTTGTATGCGCGCTCTAAAGACATACGACTTGCTAATATAATATCACTAACCTCACGTGCAATACCTTGTCCACCTTTGTTTAACAGTGAAATAGCACAACACCGTGTCACTAAAACATGAGCATCCGCAGGGCAAAATGAGACACCAACAGAAGGCATGACTTGCAAATCAATAACATCATCCCCTACATAAGCAGTGTGCTGTTTATCAAAACCCAAGCGGCCAGTTAAATCATTAAACGCCTCGACTTTATTGTGACAACCGAGGTAAAAGTGCTGAATACCAAGGTCTTTCATCCGCATTCTTAGCGGTGGTGAGTCTTTAGCGGTAATAATGGCCACCTCAACCCCCCACTTTGGCAGTAACTTTAGCGCCACGCCATCCTTAACATTAAAGCGCTTCAATTGCTCGCCGCTTTCACTGTAAAGCAGACCGCCATCAGTCAATACACCGTCCACATCAAAAACCACCAGCTTTAATGCCTGTAGTTTATCAATGAGATGGCTTTGTTCGTTTTGTGGTTGAGCAAAGAAATAGGAACTTAAGAATGCCTGATCCATACACCAGTCTCCAATCAGCAAAAAAATTATGCGCTTGTGTCTAACGCTTCAAACGATTTCGCAAGGTCATCCAACTGCTTAATTTGCTTCAAAAATGGCGCTAACTTATCCAATGGCAGTGCACATGGGCCATCGCATTTTGCCGAGTTAGGATCTGGATGGGTTTCCAAAAACAGACTAGAAAGCCCTAATGACATGCCTGCACGCGCCAATTCAGCAACTTGAGCTCGACGACCATCAGCGGAACTTTCTCGACCACCGGGGCGTTGCAATGCATGGGTTACATCAAACATAACAGGGTAATCGTATTGTTTCATTAAACCAAAACCCAACATGTCCACCACCAAATTATTGTAACCAAACATGGTGCCACGCTCGCAAAGCATAAGACGATCATTGCCCGCTTCTTCGCATTTCGTCAGAATATGTTTCATTTCATGGGGTGCTAAAAACTGCGCTTTCTTGATGTTAATAACCGCTCCTGTTTTGGCCATTTCGACAACTAGGTCTGTTTGACGAGACAAGAATGCAGGCAGTTGGATCACGTCAGCGACTTCCGCCGTTGGCGCACATTGTTCTATTTCATGCACATCCGTAATGACGGGAACACCAAAGATCTCTTTTACTTCTTGTAAAATTTTCAGCCCTTCTTCCATACCAGGACCACGGAAAGAAGTAATAGACGATCGATTGGCTTTATCAAACGACCCTTTGAATACATAAGGGATGCTCAACGCGTCTGTTACTTTAACGTGCTCTTCCGCGACTCTCATCACTAGGTCACGTGATTCCAATACATTAACACCACTAAACAAAACAAAAGGCAAATGGTTTGCAACGCTAACCTTGTCATTAATTTTAATAACTTTACTGGTTTGAGACATGTTTATTTCCTACTTCAATTCAATTTTAGAATGATGGCGAGTAAATTTAAGCACTTGAATCCAAGATAAGTAACAAGCGACTTCTGATTCTCTTAGTCAATCAAGGCACTCGACACTAACGATCGTAGATTTCTAAGATACCAACAACATCACTGTTATCATTTGTCACCACTAGCAAGGTGATTTTATCTCTTAGCATCTGCTCTTCTGCATTGACTATCAAGGTATTTTCATTGATCGTTTTAGGGTTTTCAGTCATTAGCTCTTGCATGGTTTGTTGCATCATTTTGGCACCAGAGCTGAGCATTGCACGCCGTAAATCACCATCGGTAAAAATACCGACGACCTGCGAACTTTGTTTAATTAGCACAACCCCCATGCGCCCTTGAGTCATCACGGTAATGGCCTCTGTTAATGAGGTTGATGGTTCGCAAAATGGCAAGTTTTCTTTGTGCATTAGATCTTTAACGCGGGTAAGTAGCTTGCGGCCAAGGCTGCCACCGGGGTGGAATCGAGCAAAATCTTGTGGCTGAAAATCACGACTTTCCATAAGAGCAACCGCAAGTGCATCCCCCATTGCTGTGGTCATTGTAGTGGATGTGGTCGGCGCGAGATTATTTGGGCACACTTCTCTATCCACTGAAATATCAAGAACACATTGGCAATGCTTTGCTAATGTAGAGCCTACGTTACCCACCATTGCGATGCAGACGTTTCCGAAGCTTTGTAAAGAAGGCAGTAAGCGAATTAGCTCTTCCGTTTCACCAGAATAACTAATAAGAATAAGGGTGTCGTTCGCTTGCACCATACCAAGATCACCATGAAAGGCTTCCCCCGGATGAAGGAAAAAACTAGGCGTTCCTGTTGAAGCAAAGGTGGCCGCCATCTTTTTACCAATCAGGCCAGATTTCCCCATACCGCAAATAATAGTCCGCCCTTGCCCTTCAAGAATTAAATTAACCGCTTTCGCAAACTGTGTACTAACACGGTTAGCTAAACTTTGTAATGCTTGAGCTTGGGTTGAAAGGGTATTAATTGCGCTTTGAATAAGCTGCTCATCAGATTTTTTTTTGAATGATGTCGTACTGGTAGAATTATTCGCAGGGGTAACCATGAGCTGTCTCGACAAATAAAAAGATTCGCTGATTATACAGATCCGTCCCTTAAGCGCCTACCTTAAAAAATCAAACAAGCGGCAAAAGAGACAGATCATTTAAATCAAACGAATCAACTATAAGCAAGATTGAATTTGTTTATTTAAACTCATCAAAAAGTCAGGGTAAGCAGAAGGACCAAGATCAATGTCAACACCAAGTGGATCGAGCTGAGCACTCTTCACTTGTGTACCTTCTATTAATGAAGATACAATTCTTGGGTTAAATTGAGGCTCAGTAAAAATACATTGTACTGATTTTTCTTTAATCAAGGATTGAATTTCCGTTACCTTTTTCGCTCCAGGCTTACGCTCAGGGTTTACAGAAATAGAATCCACGGGATGAATATCAAAATGACTTTCAAAATAACCGTAAGCATCATGGAAAACGATGTAATTTAACTTTCTACTCTCTTCCATTGAGGCAGAAATGCTCGCCTCAGCCGCATTTACAGAATCAATAAACACAGACAAGTTGTGTTCATAATGCGTTTGGTTCTCTGGATCTAACCCCGTTAGTTTCTGCATCACAGCTTTCGCCAAAGCCACTGCATTATCAGGGTCTAACCAGACGTGAGGGTCTACACCATCATGGTTATGGCCTTGATGTCCTGCATGATCATCGTGGTGTTCGTCATGATCGTCGTGATGCTTGTCATGATCGTCGTGGTGTTCGTCGTGATCATCGTGATGCTTGTCATGATCATCGTGATGCTTGTCATGATCATCGTGATGCTTGTCATGATCGTCGTGATGTTTGTCATGATCGTCGTGGTGTTCGTCATGATGCTTGTCATGATCGTCGTGGTGCTTGTCATGATCATCGTGGTGTTCGTCGTGATCGTCGGAGTAATGTCGCAGCGTCATGTTAGACACAGTTAACCACTCAATTGACGAATCGAATTTATCCGCATTAATTAGAGCCTTTTCCATAAAGGTCTCTAATGATTCGCCAACCCAAACAACGGTATCCGCTTGATGTATTTTACGTACGTCAGAAGGTCGAAGCGCAAAATCGTGAGGCGAAGCAGAATTAGACACAATCTGCTGAACTTTCGCATGCTCACCCGCAATCGCCTCAACGATCATAGTGACAGGTTTAATACTAGTGGCAATAATAGGCTGAGCGTAAGACATACCACTCCATCCCAAACACAAACCAACACCCACAGATCCTAATAGAGAATATTTATTCATAGCTACCATTCACTCAACAAGAAAGTAGAAATGTTATAACATAACATTTGTAATAACAAGAAAAGAACGCGTCTTTTCTGCTGCTAACTATTCTTTAATAAACAACAAAGTTTCTGGCTGAGTCAGACGCACAATCAACCCCGTTCTTTGACCAACAGGGACCTGAGCATTTGGAAAGATAATCGCATCCCCATCCAAGGCAACTCTGTATTCAGATAAAGAAGACTGTGCCAAACAAAAACCTTTATCAAAGCCCGTAAAATTTTTCACATCTGAACCAATGTTTAATGTGTAATCTTCCGCATCTTTTATTAGCGCGTCTTTCACGGCAAAGACTGTTAATGACGATAGATTTCCTTGTGGAATTTCGGATGTCGCCATTAACGATCTTAAACTCGAATCAATCCCTGAAAAACGGCTTAAGTCGTTTTGTCCAAACGGGTAAACTTTACCGAGTTCGACTGTAAAAGCATGAGCACCGTAAGTAAGATGAGTATAATAGGAAAACGTAGTGGTAGGCTGGTGAGACAATAAAACCGCATCTAAACCAGACGCTGCTAAAAAATTCAACTGTGACTTACTGTAACCCGATCCATGATCAAAAGGATATACCGCGAATTGCTCGTACTCTGAACCACGAATCGCAGTATGCAAATCATAATGTAGGCGTACATCACTCTCGCTGCCCTTTTCATAAAAACGCTGTACGACATTTTCCAAATTCTCCGCTCTTTTTGCTTCAGGGCAATCAAACGTTTTCCAAGC
Source organism: Marinomonas phycocola (assembly GCF_047525455.1). Classification (NCBI taxonomy): domain Bacteria; kingdom Pseudomonadati; phylum Pseudomonadota; class Gammaproteobacteria; order Oceanospirillales; family Oceanospirillaceae; genus Marinomonas; species Marinomonas phycocola. Next base: position 4,739 of record NZ_JBLIXL010000026.1, on the reverse strand, counting down.
CCCCGAAAACAAACGATTCATATTCACATCGATAAAGCGTTTGCCCGCATTAGACGAAACAGGGTTACCAATAAGAACCAACAATCGAACATTTAGAATTAACTCACCAGAAAAAATATCTTTTAATAGATTGTTGATCAATTCAATGGGGCCTGTTTCATTGCCATGAATACCAACTGAAATCACCAAGCTAATCGATGTTGGTTGAGAAGGTTCTATTCTTAAAATGCCTGTATCTTCGAGATACAAATCCGCGCCCTGTATTTGAAATGACTGAGGCTCACACTCAACAGGGTTCGCTAATGTATAAGCTAGAAAATCACCATTTTGAAAAGAAAAAAGAGAAGGCATAATTAGATGAATCCATTTTCGAACAAGAATAAGTCACAAATTTTATCTATATTTTCCTAAGCTGTATGATTTTTTTCGCAAAATACCGCCTAAACACTAAATAAATGTCGAAAATTCGTAAATTAAACATTCTTTTAAGATCCTAGTGCTTTTAGAAACTGGCACTCAAGAAGAATAAAGTTGAGGCTGTTAGCATTTTCAAAGAAACGCCAATAACTACACCCAGTTTATATTTTCAAAAAAGCAACTTATTGAAATATATAAATTAGTAGCTGGATGTCTTTGATTGATCTAATAAACAGGCGCTTTATATCTTTAGCAATCATTTTCCTTGATATGACGAACTCAGATAATCACAACGCGATTTATTTTTTCTAAACGATATCAGATGATGTACTCACCCGCCCCGAAGGTCAGCATTAAAACTCGATAGTCCATAAAATCTTTCACTGGGAAACCAGATTCGGGATTTGTTCGAACGATATTCACACCCTCAATGATGCGTTTAGCAGCACGCTGCGCTGCACGGGAATTTTCAGATTTGATAAAGTTATGTAGATGGTCAACATCTCTGGTCGCACTCGGTAACCACACTATTTCACAGGGCATTGTTTCTCCTGATCCGTACACCAAGAGCCGAGCCAGTCCATCATGGCATCATTACTCACGGTTTCACCCGTTTCCTGATACTCTTCCCAACACACCATTGTCAGCTCATTTTCACGCTGTTTGCACTCTTCTTCCTCAGTATAGCGAATTATGCTTCCTTCGCCAAGAAGCTCTTAGAACGCTGCGTTTTGCCCGCTAAGGCATCCAAGCGGCTTTCAAGCTGTTCATCTAATCAAACGCCTAATATAAGATCACCTATTTACATTTGTTAAACACTGTTTAAAAAATGTAGCACTATGCCTATCCATCCTCTATCTTTTCCTCATTCAAGGTACTAAGCAGTGCATTTTTTGTGTTATCTGGTTCCTCTATAACTCTCACTCTCTCCAGCTTAGCTGGATGAGTAGTAATGTGAATGTCTTTTAATTTTTGCTCATAAATTTGGTTTTCAATTTAAGTAGTGGTTGTCTTTGATTACTGATAAACTAATATACTGCAAATACAAGGCCTTGACGCCCTTTTGCACTCTTTGTGGAAGTTGTATAAATAAAATTGGCGATATGGAGGCATTGGTAAACTCAGTGCATTCAAAATGCACCGCTTAACGTCTTCCTGGCTCAAGTCCAAGTATCGCTAACATATTAAAAAAACCGTCCTTTTTGACGGTTTTTTTGCATCTATTTGCTTATCTATTTGAGGGTTGGATAAAACTTAATACCCTCAAGTTAGTGATCTTCGTGTATAATAAATTATCTAAGTAAAAGCCTGTATGTAACTACAGTGTTTTGTTAAGCTGTGTTAACTAATTATAGGGGCTATTTATGTTAATTACAGATGATTTCTTACAAGAAATATTGAACAATAAAAATTTTAAAAAAGATTTTTATAATCAAGAAGATAAAATTGCTTCGTTTACTCACTTTTTACATAACAAAAGTACTATATATTCGGAACATTTTAAAGATGAAGCTCTTAATTTCTTAGAATCAGTATTGTCTTGGAAGTTCCCAAATAGGCAAATCTCTGAAAACTTTCTTCATAATACATTGAATACAATTACCAATAGTTCATATATGAATTGTCCATTCCCAACTCCAGAAAACTCAAACTTTACTTTTATAGATTTATTTGCAGGTATTGGCGGGTTTAGGTTAGCACTGCAAAATATTGGTGGTAATTGCATTTTCTCTAGTGAGTGGGATATTTATTCAAAAAAAACGTATAAAGCTAATTTTGGCAAATTACCATTTGGTGATATTACGTTGCCAGAGACAAAGTCTGCAATACCCAAGTCATTTGATGTTTTATGCGCTGGTTTCCCGTGTCAGGCATTTTCTATTGCGGGTAAAAGAGGTGGTTTTGAAGACACAAGAGGGACGCTTTTCTTTGATGTAGCTGAAATCATAAAAAAACACAAACCCAAAGCATTTTTATTAGAAAATGTTAAAGGTTTAATCAATCACGATAAAGGAAAAACATTATCTACAATATTAAATGTTTTAAGAGAAGATCTTGATTATTTTGTTCCTGAACCAAAAATTATAAATGCGAAAGACTTTGGTGTTCCACAAAATAGAGAAAGAATATTTATTGTCGGTTTTAGAAAAGATCTAAATATTAACTCATTTAAGTACCCTGAACCATTGGAGTTAAGTTCTTGTGTTGGTGATATCCTTGAAAAAAAAGAAGTGTCTGTAAAGTATTATCTATCAACACAATATTTGTCCACATTAGTAAACCATAAAAAACGTCATGAAGATAAAGGTAATGGTTTTGGTTATCAGATTTTAGATCATAATAGCATTGCTAATGCAGTAGTATGCGGTGGCATGGGGCGAGAGCGTAATTTAGTTTTGGATCATAAATTAACAAATTTCATTCCCGTAACGAAAATTAAAGGTGAAGTGAACCGAGAGGGGATTCGGAAAATGACACCAAGAGAATGGGCAAGACTACAGGGCTTCCCTGATGCTTATGAGATTGTTGTTTCAGATGCTCAAGCATATAAACAATTTGGTAATTCTATTGCTGTTCCAGCTATTCAAGCCACTGCCCAAGAAATATTAAACTTATTGGATTTAAAATGAGCATTAAAGGAAATATCGGAGAGTGGAGTGAAATATACACTCTTCTAAAAGTTTTAAGCGATGAAAATCTTTATGCAGGAGGTGAGTCGCTTGAAAAACTTAAAGATGTTGTTTATCCAGTTCTTAAAGTCTTAAGAACAGAGTCTACGGGAGAGTTTGAGTATTCTTTAAATCAAAACGTTGTTTTTATTACGAGCAATGGTAATAAGCTATTGGATTTACCAGTAACAGAATTTGCTAAAAAAGCACAAAAAACTCTTAAAAAAATCCTTGAAAATAAAAAACAAAAAAACACTACGTTCTCAATCCCTGAAATTGAAAGCTTTATGAGACAGATCCACTGTAAATCATTAAAAGCTTCATCAAGCCAAAAAACAGATATTACAATAGTTATACATGATGAAAAAACAAACCAACAACCAGTGCTTGGTTTTAGTATTAAATCTCAACTTGGTAACCCATCAACTTTATTAAATGCGGGAAAGGCAACAAACTTTAAGTATAAGGTTCAAGGGTTAAGCAATACACAAATATTGGAAGTAAATGCCATTGAGAACCCTAAAAAACTATTAAAGAGAGTTTCAAAAATTAAAGAATTAGGAGGAACATTTGAGTTTGAAAGAATAATTAATAATGTATTTTCTAATAACTTAATTTTAATCGATAGTTTACTTCCTAAGATCGTAAGTGAAATTGTTTTAAATTTTTACTCAACAAATTCTTCAACATTAACTGATCTCGTTGATGAATTGGAGGAATTAAACCCTATCGGTTTTGATAAACAAAATAAGCATCTATTTTATACTTATAAAGTTAAAAAAATGCTTACTGATATTGCATTAGGCTTAACCCCTGCAAAAGTGTGGACAGGTAAATATGATGCGACTGGTGGTTATTTAATAGTAAAAGATGATGGGGAATTACTTTGTTATCATCTTTATAATAAAAATGCATTTGAAGATTACTTATTTTCAAATACTAAGCTAGATACTGCAAGTACGTCAAGATATGACTTTGGCGAACTTTATCAAGAATCTGGAAATGTTTATTTTAACTTGAATTTTCAAATTAGATTTTTAAGGTAAATAATTGACTCATTTAACTGTAAGGAGTATATCTTGGTTTTTTTCTTGAATTATTATAAGAGGCTTCAATATAATCTTCTTGATACATATTGACAACCTTTTCCAAGATCTCATTAAGGAACATGCGAATAAGTCGAGCTGCACCTTTTAGTTTTTAAAAAGCTCAATTACAGCCAACAATGTGACTGTTTATCACTTTATCATCACTAAACTAGACAATTTAGCCTCGTTTAGTGATTTTTGAATGGATTAACCCCTTGCCGCTCGAATCATTTGATCAATCCAGAATATGTTTGAAAGGGTGTTTAAGTCAGCAATGACAAAATGATGTGTTTGAGCACTCTTTGACTAACCTAAAAACACCAATGCGCAAAAATCAGCTCAATTTTAAAACGCTTCCCAAGTATTATCGTAAGACTAGAAAACGGGTGAAACGTTGTTTTCTCAATGATGTGGTCAGTTTATGATTCGACGCAACTACACTGTAAGCGTCCAGCAAACCACACATAACAATCAAATTTCGATTCACATAAAGTGATGATTTCTTTTCCTCAAGGAGTCATCTCTCATGTTTACATCCTCCCCCCAAGTTTCTATTACCTTGATT
>NZ_JBLIXL010000025.1:0-46871 GCF_047525455.1 Marinomonas phycocola | reverse complement strand
AGTCGCCATTATTGCCTGTATAAGAAAGCTCGTAGTGATCATAAATTCGATGGTGAGAGATGGTGTCATGTGGAACCCTAAAATGGTTTAACATTAGGAATTGACACCATAGTCACTTGTTAGCTGAATTATAAATGGGTACTGATGACTTAAAGGTATTTTATCAACACTTGCCCCCCTTCATTCCGACCCCTTCATTCCTTCATGATTCTTTAAACTATTTCCTTTATGCAGTAAATAAAATCCAATTGATGTTATTGTTAAACCGAATATCCCCATTAAACTTACACTTTCTTTGAAAACAATGTAAGCAATTATCATTGTTGTGGCAGGGACAAAATATTGCAACGCGGAAACTCTTGTTGCTTCTCTAGTTCTAATTAGATAAAACATCATTCCATAAGCAAGGATAGAAACAACAATGGCAAGCCAAGCTACTGAAAATAAGAAATTAATTCCTAAATCCGCATAAAAGTTTTCAAATTTCCATGCTAGCGGAATGAGTAAAATAAGGGTAACAGTTGCTTGCCAAAATAACGAAACCATTATTGGTAATTCCTTTTTTTGTTTTGAGGAGTTTTTTCTTTCCATAATAGTTATAAGAGTTAGACTTACAGTTGCTGCCAATGGTAATAGATAGACCCACAAAGGAGTACCACTAAAAACTCTGTCACCGCTTACAAAAATACAAACTCCAACAAAACCAGTAAGTACCCCAAGCCATTCTAATTTAGTATTTTTCTCAGCAAGAACCCCCGCAGCAACTAATGCTGTCAAAATAGGCTGAAGGGCAGCAATTAACGCTGCTGAACCTGCATTCATTCCATACTCAAATGATTTTAATATACAAACTAACCAAAAAAAATGTGCTAAGAACCCTAAAGTGAGAGTATGTATAGTTGGTAATTGCCATTGCTTTTTGTAGCCTATAATTAAACCAACAATCAATACAACCAAGGCATATCTATAAAAGAGTATTGTAAATGTGCCTGATAAAGGAATGCCTATTTTAGCCCCGACGTAACCTGAACTCCAGAGAACAAGGAAAAGTAGCTCATCTCTTTTTAAAAAATTCATTTTATAAGCTCCTCCACTTAGCTTCAATGTCGTCAATTTCCAAATATACTTGCTGAAAGTGACGATTACCTGATGTAAGGTCGAATGATTTTCTTCCGTGTGTAATACGGTGATTATTTACTAGTAATAGTTCGCTAGGCATTAATTTTAACTCTATTTTGATTTTATTTAATATGTTCCCAAAGCAGGCGAGAGCTGAGAAGCACGCTTTTAAACCTTCATTGTCGATTCCAATAGTGTGGTTAATCGTCCAATTTGCATACCTGATAATTCCAATAGTCCCATCACCTAAAATTTCAATTACTGGTTTAATACTCCGTGTATCATGTGTTTTTGAAAATAATCGGAACCCAATTTGTTGTTCAGTTAGCGTTTTGTAATGATGAGGATAATTGTTTTTTAATATAAGTGCTCCTTTTAAGGCAATGAAAAGCAAAAACACTAGGTGGCCATCTATATCCCTAGCAATCAGTATGCAGAGGTAGATCTACCAGAGTAAAGCCTTGAGTATAGGCATCTTTTTTAATAACAATATCAGCTATTCTGTCAAATACAATCTCGCGAACACAACCAAGCTGGTAGGCAAATTGTTCTACAAAGTTTTTTTCTATGGGAGCATTGCATAACTTAACAATTCCTTGACTAAGAAAGGTTTCTAACATTTCCTTAAGGTATTTATTGTCTGATTCTATTTTTTCATAATCAAAAGAAAACAAATTATAATTATCTTTCCAGGGCTCTTCCTCTATAGTGTGAGATTGGAATCCCTTTATATTTTTTATTATTTCAACTGAGTAAGCTGAAGAGTGATCATCTGACCAATCGATATGTAATATTGTTTGGTCAGATGTTGCTTTTAGTGGATAAACATCAACATCGAAATTTTCAATTTTATGTTTTCGTTCAAAAGTTTCTTTTATATAGCATTCAGAACACTAGCATGCATCTCGTAAAAGAATAAATGGAAATTGATACAGCTGTCCTTTGATAGTAATAAGTATATTTCCTTCTTTTTTTGCTATTTGGCACTTCATAATAGGTAGCTCCTTTTAAGTTAGCGAGAGTTTAAAATTCAGTTAACGCTCGCATAAATTGCACAGTAAATTTGGCAACTTTTTTGTGGTTTTTTACAAAAAAGGTGACAAGTTTACGGAGTCAGATTTAATGCGCTTGTTAAACAAGCACTACGCACTGGCTAATAACAGTGTGTGTTGCCTGTTTAGATTAGTTTAAAACGGAAGGAGGATTTGAATACGCTTCCGTTGCGATTTGTCTAACGGCACACCATGCCGAATATGTTAATACTCAAGTTAACGCAAACCTTCTATTGGCACCAGAACAAAAACGCTGGTATGTGAATATTACACATAAATAGTAGCTGATAACTCTTTAGTGGCTTGATATTGGTATAGCCACTGGCCTCAATAAAATATAATTTCTAGTGCGATTTAACTACTAAGCGGTTATACAGTGGCGTAGCCATGGTTATAACCGTCTGTTGAACGGCCGCTTTATTTATAGGGAATTTGCTTTTTCAAGATCAGCGACGTCCCTGTTTATATCGCGGTGTTTTTTTGTACTCTCAGAGGTTTCTTTTCAAAAACCTTCGTGTTTTTAGATTTTTTTGTATTGCTTTTTTATACTTTTACTCGCATTCATGGAATTAGGCAAGACTCCACACTGCTTTTCGTGTTTCAAGAAGATGTCATTGAATCTAACCATTTATCCGGCCTAGCGGCCTAGTGAGCTTTACCCCTCCCTGACCCTTGAAAGACATAAGGGGAGGGAACATTACAGATTCAATTAATCAAAGAGGTAGATTTGTCGGCCTGAAGGCGCGACCTACAAAAAAGCGATGTTCAATTAAATTAAAAGGCTTCTGTCTTTTCTGCGCTGACGACGACAGTAACGCAAGCAGAAAAGACGAAGATTTTGCTGAGTATGATTGGTTGGGGCGTGACCAAGTGTGTTCTGAATTGAAAGGGGTTTCAAATTTTCCAGTCATCTATTGTTGCATACACCCTTACCATGTCGGAAGACGCCTACGGCTTTTCCAACCTACCTGCCGACGACAGTGACCCAAGCAGAAAAGGCGAAGGCTTTTCTGCGTGTGATTATTCGGCTTTGTGAGGGTTGCGGGTGTTGTCAGACTGACTACTGATATGGTTTTTTATGTAGGGAGGGGTAAAAAGCCGCTTGAGTAAGCGGCTTCCATGTATTTACTGTATGAATTAGTGTGATTTTTTCGTTTTCACATCCAACCATACAGCGAGTAATAAGATCGAGCCTTTAACAATCAGTTGCCAGAATGTAGGTACGTCTAGCATGCTCATGCCATTGTCCAAGCTTGCCATGATCAACGCGCCCATGATTGCGCCAAACACCGTTCCTATGCCTCCAGCCAAGCTGGTGCCACCAATTACACAGGCAGCGATGGCATCGAGTTCCGCCATGTTACCCGCAGAGGGGGAACCAGCGCCCAGTCGTGATGTCAGGATCAAGGCGGCGATGGCGACCATCATTCCGTTGAATCCAAAGACCCACATTTTATTCCATTCAACATTTACCCCAGACATACGAGCCGCTTCAATGTTGCCACCGATTGCGTACACTCGACGACCAAATGCGGTTCGCTTAGCAATGTACGTGGCCAATAAAATCAAGCCGCCCATTACCAGTATCGGAGTAGGAATGCCACGATAGTTCTCTAATGAAACCAACAACCCAAGTAACACTGCCACAACAATAAACGCTTTTGTGTACTCAAACTTTGCCTTGGTGTTTTCTAATCCATGGTTCACTCGCGCTTTACGACGGGAATACACCTGCGCTACAAGCCCAAGGCACAAAACGCCAATAACGCTAACACCCCAGCCCGATGGGATGTAACTCTGCCCAATAATAGACAAATCACTGGAGGTCGGTGCGACAGTCGCACCATCGGTTAACCCCACTAAAATACCTCGAAAAGCCAACATACCCGCTAACGTAACGATAAAGGAAGGCACTCTTTGATAGGCAACCCACCAGCCATTAAACAAGCCCAACACCAAGCCCGAGCACACCGTAATCAAGATGGTTAATGCAATCGGTAGATGCAACCACACATCCAATATGGCGGCGACGCCTCCTAATAGACCCATCATAGAGCCCACGGACAAATCAATTTCAGCACTGATGATAACGAACACCATGCCAATGGCCAGTACACCCACAATCGCGGTTTGACGAATTAAATTGGAAATATTACGCGGTGTAATAAAGGCACCTTCCGTTGCAATCGAGAAAAACACAATGATAAGCAGCATTGCCGTTATCATCGCGAGCAGTTGCAGCTGGCTTGTTTTGATTGTTTTAAACATTCTATACACCTTCTTTTATAGCGCAGTTCATTATCATTTCTTGAGTGAGCCCTTGATGGTCAAATTCACCTTTGAGACTTCCTTCGTGCATCACCAACACTCGGTCACTGATGCCAATAACTTCAGGCAATTCAGAAGACACCATAATGATGGACACCCCCTCTTTTACTAAGGCATACATCAATTTATAGATTTCATATTTCGCGCCCACGTCGATACCACGAGTCGGTTCATCCAGAATCAGAATCTTAGGGTTGGTTAATAGGCATTTAGCAATGATCGCTTTTTGTTGATTACCGCCACTGAGGTTTTTAATCGGTAATTCAGGTGATGCGGTTTTTACTTTTAATCGAGAGATGTAGTCAATGATGTCCTGAGATTCTCGGCTTTCATCAATGCTGCCAACGTTTATGCCGCCAAAAGACGTAACGTAATCACGTAACACGGACAAGCTGATGTTTCTGCCAACCCCCATAATAGGAACAATACCATGCCGTTTTCTGTCTTCAGGAACCATGGCGATACCAGCAGCTAACGCCTCTCTTTGAGAACGAATACTTAATGGTTTGCCATCCATTTCAATCGTCGCGTTATAGCGTCCGTCGTAACAACCATAAATGCATTGCATCAATTCGGTTCGGCCTGAACCAATCAAACCTGCGATCCCAAGGATTTCGCCGCGTTTAAGAGAAAAGCTGACGTCGTTTACTTGAGGAACCGACGCCCCCGCTTGCATAGCATGGGCGTGCTTTACCTCTAATACCACCTCACCAATGTCGTGCTCTTCTCTTGGAAACAGCTCTTCTAACTCACGCCCAACCATCATGCCGATAATGTCATTTTGCGTCAGTTCGTTGGCTAATTTGGTACCGATATGATCTCCATCACGGATAACCGCCACCCAGTTCGACAAAGATAAGACCTCATCCAACTTATGGGAAATGTAAACACAGGCGATCCCTTGTGACTTTAAATCCTGCACAATGTCTAAGAGTATTTGAATTTCATTGCGCGTCAGTGACGACGTAGGCTCATCTAAAATCAACAGCTTGACGTTTTTATTAAGGGCTTTGGCAATCTCTACCAATTGTTGTTGCCCAACGCCCAACTCCCGAATCAAGGTACTGGGCGATACATCCAGTTTCACCCGTTTCAATACATCCCGTGTAGTGCGATACATTTCTTCATCATTTAACCGAGTAAAGCCACCCAATTCATTGCCTAAGAAGATATTTTCCAAAATCGACATGTCTTTAACCAATGCCAATTCTTGGTGAATAATCACAATGCCTAGGGCCTCAGTGTCTCGAATCCCCGTTGCTTTAACAGGTTGGCCTTCAAAGAAAATCTCTCCTTCGTAAGAACCAAACGGCCAAACGCCACTGAGTACTTTCATTAACGTGGATTTGCCTGAGCCATTCTCACCACAAATAGATAAGACTTCTCCGCCAGACAATGTGATGCTGACTCCATTTAATGCTCGCACACCGGAAAAACTTTTCACGATGTTACGCATTTCTAATAGTGGTTGCGTCATATTGTTCCCCTATGAAAAATACAGGCATCCACTTGAATACCTGTATTGCGAATTAATTAAGGGTTATAAACGTCATCACGAGTATGGAAGCCGTCTGCAATGACTGTGCTGTCTAAATTGTCTTTAGACACAGCAACCGGTGCAAGTAACACAGCATCAACGTCTTTAGTGCCGTTGTTCACATAACCTGAGGATGAAATTGTTTCATTTCTCGCCAATTTCATCGCCATTTCAGCACTGGTTTTCGCCAGTTTTGCGATCGGTTTGTACACTGTCATGGTTTGCGTGCCTTTCACGATACGACGCATAGCGGCAAGGTCCGCGTCTTGTCCTGAAATTACAACCTTCCCATCCAGACCTTGGGCCGCAAGAGCTTGAATTGCACCACCAGCGGTTCCGTCGTTGGATGCAACGACCGCATCGATGTTATTGTTGTTGGCAGTTAAGCCATTTTCCATAATGTTCAACGCCGCTTCCGCTGACCAACCCATTGCCCATTGGTCGCCCACTACATTGATTGCTTTTGAATCGATTGCAGGTTGCAGTACGTTCATTTGGCCTTCACGAAACATCTTCGCGTTGTTGTCTGTCGGTGAGCCACCCATTAGAAAGTAGTTTCCTGTTGGTGTGCGTTTCAGTAATGCTTCTGCCTGCATTTCGCCTACTCGAACGTTATCAAACGACACATACAAGTCGATATCAGCAAACTTAATCAATCGATCATAGGCCAATACTTTGATGCCTTCGGATTTTGCTTCAGCTAAGACATTGCTAAGCACTTCGCCATTTTCTGGCACAATCACCAACACATCCACGCCGCGAGAAATCATGTTTTCAATTTGAGAGATTTGAGTTCTTACATCACCGTTAGCGGATTGGGTGTATACTTTTGCTCCCAGAGATTCAGCGGCTTCGGTAAATAAGTCTCGGTCTTTCTGCCAGCGCTCTAAACGTAGATCAGACATCAACAAACCAATTTTCTCACCAGACGCCATAGCAGGACCAACAGCGCACGTAGCAGCAAGCAAACCAATAGAAATTAACTTTTTCATTTTCATTCCTTTTATTCTTATTAAGTGAACGATTCTCCCAAAAGGAGTGATTAGAATGTAAAACGAAAGCGCGATGGGTAAAATTATCTTTTTTTTGTATTTGGTTAGTTTTTTTTGCAGCATTTTTTCTTTTTATTTATAAAAAACATTCTAAAAAACGGCTATTTAGCAACTTTTTTGTAATTTATTTCATTTGTTACATTTCTATTGAAAACCATTTTTTTCCCATTTTCAGTAAAAAAACCCATTTACACAGGGTTTAAAATCACTATACTCAATTCAGATCGAGTAAAAAGACTTAGCGAAATAGCGTTTTAAGTCTTTTTTTGAAGATAGAAATGTAATCGATTACATAAAATAAAACCTACACTAATAAAAATAATGATGAGGTTAACCTTATGAAAGCCTTAAAAGGTCCTGCGCTGTTTCTTGCCCAATTTGCCAGCGATGAAGCCCCCTTCAACTCATTTGAAAATATCATCGAATGGGCATCCAGAATCGGTTTTAAAGGTGTGCAAATCCCAACATGGGACCAAAGATTGTTTGATCTAGATCGCGCCGCAAGCGACCTAGACTACTGCCGTTCACTGCAAGACACGCTTGCAAAATACGACATGGTTGTCACCGAATTATCCACTCACTTACAAGGGCAATTGGTTGCAGTTCACCCTGCCTATGACGATATGTTTGATGGTTTTGCCCCTGATCATGTGAAAGGCCATCCCGATGCCAGGCAAAAATGGGCCGTTGATCAATTATTCAAATCTGCCCAAGCGTCAAAAAATCTTGGTCTTACTAATCATGTTACCTTTTCGGGGGCACTACTTTGGCCTTACCTCTACCCTTGGCCCCAAAGACCAGCTGGATTGGTTGAAGAAGGCTTCAAAGAACTGGCCAATCGCTGGCTGCCTATTTTGGACGAATTTGATCGCTGTGGTGTAAACGTATGCTATGAAATTCACCCAGGGGAAGATCTACACGATGGGGCAACGTTCGACTTGTTTCTCGAAGCCACCAACCATCACTCAAGAGCGAACATTTTATTTGACCCCTCTCACTTTGTGTTGCAACAACTCGATTATTTGGCCTTTATCGATATCTACCACGAACGCATCAAAATGTTCCACGTAAAAGATGCAGAATTTAATCCCACAGGCAGACAAGGTGTGTACGGCGGCTACCAGAGCTGGATAGACCGAGTGGGACGCTTTCGTTCTTTAGGCGACGGTCAAGTGGATTTCAAAGGCATTTTCTCCAAGCTTACTCAATATGATTTTGATGGCTGGGCAGTCATTGAATGGGAATGCTGCATGAAACACCCTGAAGCAGGTGCAGAGGAAGGCGTTAAATTTGTTAACGATCATTTGATTCGCATTACCGAACGCGCTTTTGATGATTTTGCCTCTAGCGGCATTGATCATGCCATGAACCGTCGCATTCTTGGCTTAAATTAGCTCAGAAAAAAACAATAGCATCAAGAATGAGAGAGACAATATCATGACATACAAACGCATTCGAATTGGTATGGTTGGCGGCGGAGACGGCGCTTTTATTGGAGCGGTACATCGCATCGCGACACGCATTGATGATGGCTTTGAATTGGTGGCTGGGGCGCTGTCTTCCAACCCTGAAAGAGCACTTACATCGGCGTTAAAATTGGGCATCAATAAAGAACGCTCTTACCCATCATTTCAAGCAATGGCGGTCGCAGAAAAACACCGTACCGATGGCATTCAGGCCGTTATTATCGTCACACCAAATCACATGCACTTCCCTGTAGCTCGTGCTTTTTTAGAGCAAGGCATTCACGTCATTTGTGATAAACCTGTCACGAAAGATTTAAGCGAAGCGCTAGCATTAAAAGAGTTAGTAAACCAATCTGGTGCTTTTTTTGCACTTACCCATAATTACACAGGTTACCCATTAGTAAGACACGCAAAGCACCTTGTTGATACGGGGGTACTGGGCGATTTACGCGTTATTCAAGCGGAATATCCTCAAGACTGGCTCACAAACAAGGCCGAAGATTCGGACAATAAACAAGCCAAATGGCGAACTGATCCAGAGAAGTCTGGTATGGCAGGTTGCTTAGGGGACATTGGTACACATGCCTTTAATTTAGCCTGCTTTATATCCGGCCAAAAAGTCCAAGAAGTCTCCGCCGATTTAACGGCATTTGTAAAAGGCCGTCGCTTAGATGACAACGTTCACACCATGTTGCGATTTGATCAAGGTGCCAAAGGCATGTTGTGGTCGAGCCAAGTGGCACCCGGTAATGAAAACGGTTTGAAAGTCCGTATTTATGGTGAAAAAGCCGGCATTGAATGGAGTCAAGAGTCACCAAATGAACTTTGGTTGTCGGTGTTTGGTGAGCCAACTCAAAAAATCACCCGTGCAGGCCATGGCGCTGGCGCTGAAGCAAACCGGTTATCTCGAATTCCTGCAGGGCATCCCGAAGGCTATTTGGAAGGTTTTGCCAATTTGTATCTCGACATCGCCCTTGCGATTAACGCCATTGAAGATGGCGCAGAGGTTAATTCGGTTCAAGGGCTTATTCCAAGTGTTAACGATGGAATTGAAGGCATGAAGTTCATTACGGCGGTACTGGATTCCTCTAAGAATAACAGTGCGTGGCGTACGCTTGCGAGCACCTGTACGTAGCCTGTTATTCCTTCAAACTACGTAAACGACTGAACACAGACAAGATACTGATTAGGTGAGACACTAATTAAAAAAAGAGGTAAGCCTGATGAATGTTCCCGTTATGCAAATCAAAGGCATAGTCAAAGAGTTCTCTGGCGTGAGAGTTCTGCACAAGATCACTTTAGATATTTTTTCTGGTGAAGTACTGGGTGTGCTGGGTGAAAATGGCGCAGGTAAATCGACTCTATTAAAGATCATCAGCGGCATTTACACCAAGACCTCGGGCAGTATTAAAATTGACGGCGAAGAAGTGGTAATCCAATCCTCTGCGGACGCCAAACGGTTAGGCATTGCGATGATTCCGCAAGAGTTTAATCTCATCAGCAGCCTCAATGTTTTTGAGAATATCTTCCTTGGCAATGAGATCAAGAAAGGCTTTTTACTCGATAAATCACTGATGCGCAATAAAGCAAACCAGCTATTAAAAGAATTAGAAACCGATCTCAATCCTGACTCATTGATTGAAAATTTGAGCGTCGCAGAAAAGCAAATGGTGGAAATTGCCAAAGCTTTAGTCAATGAATCGCGCATCTTAATTATGGACGAGCCAACGACCGTGCTGACTGATCATGAGGTGGACATTTTCTTTGGCCTTGTGGAGACCTTAAAACAACGCGGTGTGACCATTATTTTCATTTCTCATAAGTTGAAAGAGGTAAAACATCTGTGCGATCGCTTAGCAATTTTAAGAGACGGACATTTGATCAGTGTTGACGATGTGAGTGACATCAACGAAGAAGACATGGCACGTAAGATGGTTGGCCGTGAACTCAACCAAATCTATCCACAACGGGCAAAGCATGGAGAAGAGATCGTCCTTAAAGTTCGTAATTTATCGATTCATGGTTTGTTAAAGAACATCAATTTTGATCTTAAAAAAGGCGAGGCTTTAGGCTTTTCAGGCTTGATTGGCGCGGGTCGTACAGAAACCGCTGAGGCTATTATGGGGCTACGCAAAAAAGACTCAGGTGATGTGGAAATTGACGGACGTCCTGTCGAAATCAACACCATCTCCGATGCAGTGCAGCACAACCTTGCTTACTTGTCAGAAGATCGACAAGGCAAAGGGCTGATCATGAATTTTGATATCCCTAAAAACATCACAC
The DNA here is from genome assembly GCF_047525455.1 of Marinomonas phycocola. Taxonomy (NCBI): domain Bacteria; kingdom Pseudomonadati; phylum Pseudomonadota; class Gammaproteobacteria; order Oceanospirillales; family Oceanospirillaceae; genus Marinomonas; species Marinomonas phycocola. The sequence continues at coordinate 36,034 of NZ_JBLIXL010000025.1, read as the reverse complement.
TGATCTCTCTATCGTCGTATGTTCGCGGACTTATTCAATATAAAAAAGAGAAAGCGGTCGCCCGAGACTACGTAAAACGCTTTGATATAAAAGCCGCATCAATTCATTCCAATTTAGCCAATCTCAGCGGTGGTAATCAGCAAAAAGTGTATTTGTCCAAATGGATGGACACACACCCAAACATTCTTATTTTAGATGAGCCGACACGCGGTATCGACGTGAATACCAAAAAAGAAATTTACCACTTTATCCGCACCTTAACAGAACAAGGGGTATCGGTCATCGTCATTTCTTCGGAGTTGGAAGAAGTAATGGGCTTATCCAATCGAGTCATGGTGATGCGATCCGGAGAGATAATGGGCGAACTTACTGGGAATGCAATCAATGAAAAAGAAATCATGTATTACGCGGCAGGCTTAAAAACCATGGCCAGAGCATAACAAAAACATTAGTAATGTACTAAAAAAACGAATGCCGACCATTATTAATAATAAATACGTAAAAACGAGGTTCCACTATGATCATGTCCCAGTTGTCGCCGATGATAACCCGCATGAAACGGCTTAACATTGCAGCTTACGCGCCTTTTATTGCCTTACTTATTCTGATCGTATTTTCTTCGATTGCGAGTGAGCATTTCCTTATGCCAAGAAACATTACCAATGTGTTAAGGCAGGTTTCCTATACGGGCATTATTGCGCTTGGCATGACCTTTGTGATCATCGCAGGTGGCATTGATTTATCCGTCGGCTCTATGGTGGCGCTGGTTGGCGTATTGTCCATTATGATCATCAACGGCGCTGGCGATGGCTGGTGGGCTGTGGCCATGGCCGTTTCATCTGCCATCGCATTGGGTGGCGTATTTGGGGCCATTAATGGTCTGATTATCACTCGTGGGAAGGTCGCTTCTTTTATTGCCACCCTCGCGACCATGTCTATTTTCCGCTCGATGACGCTTTATATCAGCGATGCGGGCGAAGTCGTTTCAGAAAACCAACACTTCTCTGACATTGGTGGCGGTTATTTATGGGCCATCCCCTATCCAGTCTGGATCTTCTTATTATTGGCTGTTGCTTACCATATTTTATTAAAACACAGCGCCTTTGGTCGTCATGTTTGCGCCGTGGGTTCCAACTCAAAAGTCGCATCCTATTCCGCTATTAAAGTTCGCTGGGTGTATTTTTTAACTTTTATGATCGCAGGGCTTTCTGTGGGTATTTCCGCGGTATTACTGGCATCAAGATTGAATTCTGTCAGCCCAGGTGATGCAGGGTTATTTTACGAATTGGACGCCATTGCCGCTGTTGTTATCGGCGGAACAGCACTTTCTGGTGGTAAAGGCACTATTTGGGGAACGGTCATTGGCGCTGTTATTCTCGGCATCATAAACAACATGCTGAACCTCATGGGCATCTCGCCCTACTTACAAGGCATGGTAAAAGGTCTCGTCATTTTAACAGCCGTTCTGGTGCAATTTAAAGGTGATAGATAATCACACGGTGCACTTTTACAGAGGAGTCGTTCTCTAAAAAAGACACAATGACTTCGTTTTTCTTTACATGTATCCCATAAAAAGAAAGGCAAGAAACCGAGCAAAATTCGCGTTTTGCTCATTACTAAATACGATATTCAACCATAGGTTCAACGGAGAATTTCCATGAAAAATAAAAATAACATCATGAGAGTGCTAACAGTGTTTACCATGCTGTTTGCCTTCATTAGTAGTAGCTATGCTGCAACATATAAAGTAGGAATCAGTGTACCCTCTGCGGATCACGGCTGGACAGCAGGTTTATTATGGTGGGCAAATAAGGCCGTAAAAGACTTAAAGAAAGAAGAAAAAGATGTTGAGTTTTATGTAGTCGCAGCAAGCTCAGGCTCTAAACAAGTCGGCGATGTGGAAGATTTGATGATCAAAGGCATCGACGCCTTAGTTATCCTGCCTCATAACCCTGCTACCTTACAAAAAGTCATTGAAGAAGCCTACAGCGAAGACATTTATACCGTGGTTGTGGACCGTGAGCTTGCCACTCCTGCTCAGCATGTTTTCATCGCGGGTGATAATCCAGGGCTAGGTCGTGTGGGTGCACAATGGCTTGCAGAAGAAATGTCAGGAGAAGGCAACATTGTTGTGATTGAAGGTCTGCAAATTCCGATCAATAAACAACGTGTTGATGCGTTTAACGAGGTAATGGCAGACTATTCAGACATTACCATTCTAGACTCTCAACCCGGTGACTGGTCTACACAGAAAGCCTTATCGGTAATGGAAAACTTTTTACAAAAACACCCTAAAATTGATGCGGTTTGGTGTCAAGATGACGACATGCTAAAAGGCGTTCTAAAAGCCATTGAAGAAGCGGGGCGTACAGACATTAAAACCGTTCTTGGTGGTGCTGGATCAAAAGACATTATTGATCTGATCCAACACGATAATAAACTGGTTCGTGCAACAGTAACTTACAGCCCATCTATGATTGCATCCGGTATTGCTCTGGCCGTACATGGCATTAAAGGCGAAAAAATAGGTCACCTATTCCATGAGCCTTCACGTGTAATTTTAGGTGCGGATTTAGTTACTAAAGAAAATGCAGCGGATTACTACTTCGCTGATGCCGCTTACTAAAAGCAACATCAACTTACTCAAGACAACATCCATTTAAGTTAAGTTAAGCTAAAAGCACATGTGTAAATCATTAGGGCTATCGCCCTAATGATTTCTCTGTTGAATCTGCCTTTTCAAATCCTGTAGCCAATATGTTTGTGTTTGGTTTTTTGTTAAGATACAGCAGATACTGATTTACCCTTATTTTCGTATATATTGACGCAAGGTAACTTCTTTTGAATTCTGTTATTCATTCATTCTTTTTGACTCTGGACTTTCATGGCAACGGTTAAAGATGTAGCAAAGCTTGCGGGCGTGTCCACAGCGACCGTTTCCAGAGCCTTAGCCAATCCAGAAATTGTCTCTCCTAGTACTCGTCAAAAGGTTGAAAAAGCCGCTTTGGACGTAGGCTATTCACCTAATGGACTGGCACGTAGTTTACGAAAAAGTGAATCGAAAACCATCGTTGTTGTACTCCCTAATATAGACAGCACCTTTTTCTCTGATGTAGTGCATGGTATTGAAGCCTTGGCTCACAAGCACGGCTATAAACTGCTCATTGGCGACACAGGCAATGAATCGTCTCGCATCGGTAGTTATTTTGAATTATTTGAGAGCAAACTGGTAGACGGCGTTCTATCCCTTTCATCGGATATTCCTGAATCCATGATCCTCAATTCACAGGGAGAGATTAAGCTTCCTATCGTCATTGCTGGTGAATACTTTTCCGACATTGCCGTACCTACCGTTCACATAGACAACAATTACAGCGCCAAAAAAGGCGTTGAATACTTAATTATGATGGGGCATCACAAAATAGCCTGCATCACAGAGAAACTTGAAAACCCCGTATTTAATGCGCGCACCAATGGCTATAAAGAAACCATGACAAAATGGAAACTGCCTATTCAAGATCATTACATCCTTGAAAGCGATTTGTCTTTTCTTGGCGGTTACAACTGCGGCAAGCAATTGCTCGCCCTCAAAAACCCACCCTCTGCGATCGTCTGCCACAGTGACGAAGCCGCTATTGGTGTATTGAAGGTTGCCCGTGAAATGAATATTAAAGTACCAGCAGACTTGTCTGTTATTGGCTTTGACAACCTTGCGTTAAGTGAATACTGCGTACCCGAACTCACCACAATCCATCAGCCACGCCAACTCATCGGAGAAACCTCTATGAAGTTGTTGCTGGACATTCTATCAGGCAAAAAACCCAACCCTGAAATGACTCTGCCAACACAACTTATTGTACGAGAAAGCTCCTGCCCACCGCCGATAGAACAACGTTTACAAGTCGACCTTTGATTAAAAATCATTACGAAAAAAACACATCATTCAAACCAGGAAATTAACCTAGAATATAACACTTTTATTAATTTTATCTTGACGTATACTTAAACAATGATAAATTTTATGAATGAATGACTTCATAAAAAAAAGGACGCTATTCTTTGAGGAACATTCTGTGCAATCTGATAATGCTATTTTTATTGAGTCTCAAATTGTTCGAAATATCAGTGTTCCTATTTGGGTTTTCGACAACGAATCTGCACGAATTATCTGGGCGAATGATGCGGCACTCGAAATTTGGGCAGCAAAGGATTTAGCAGAATTAAAACGCAGAGACTTTCAAAAAGACATGTCTACAGCCGTTAAAAAAAGGCTTAACCAATATACTGAAGATTTTATTGCGTCAAACAGTCGGTTTACCGAACAATGGACTTTGTATCCAAAAGGCAAGCCTGTTCATGTGAATATCCATTTTAGCGGTATTAGACTTGAGTCTGACCGAATAGTCACACTCTGTGAAGGGTATTTAATCGATAACATACCTCCTGAAGTCGCACGAGGATCGGATGCTCTACTTCATACTCGTTTAATGATTTCTCTCCACCAAATAGAGGGTAACACTCTCTATTTAAACCCCGCCGCAAGAAGTGCATTTATTTCAAATGAAAACGGATTAAAAGACCGTTTTGTTAATAAAATGGATTATGATCAACTCATACAAGAAATATCACAGAGTAGCGGAACAAATATTGTAACAGAAGTTCACACCGCAACAGGAAAAAGTTGGCACGATATAGAAGCTCGTCACTGCCATGATCCAGTCACTGGAAAGTTGTCGATTTTAATCAGCGCCACAGATGTTAGTAATTTAAAAGAAGCTGAAAAGTTAGCACAAACAGTGGCAATGCATGATTTTTTAACTAAGTTACCTAATCGGCATGCATTGCCCACCATTTTTCAAAAGTCCATGGCACTAGCTAAAGAAAAGAATGTACAAATTGCGTTAATGTTTATTGATTTGGATGAATTTAAAGCAATAAATGACACGTTAGGCCATTGTGAAGGCGATAAGGTTTTGATCACTGTAGCAGACAGACTGTCTCATTTATGTGGTCATAACGATTCTGTAATGCGACTTGGCGGTGATGAATTTTTATTAATAATAGAAGAAAGTCACTTTGAATCATTTAAAAAACGAGCATCACAGGTAATTCATTCTATTGCCAAGCCCATCGAATACAATAACGGCCATCTATCAATTACCCCAAGTGTCGGAATCTCTCTTTATCCTACACACTCAGATGATATACACATGCTTATGCAATATGCTGATCTTGCTATGTACGAAGCAAAATCAGCAGGTAAAAATCAATTTTTCTTTTTTGAAGAAGAGATTAAACAACACTTTGAATATGAATACGAATTGCTATCAGACCTTAAGCAAGCCATTTTAGAAAATCAACTGATATTACACTACCAACCAAGGTATTCTACAAAAACACGCAAAATTATTGCTTTAGAAGGGTTAGTAAGATGGAATCACCCGAAACACGGCCTGCTTTATCCCGACTCCTTTATCCCTCTGTGTGAACAAATTGGATTAATTGACGAGTTAGGTATTTGGGTGCTCAAGGAAGCAATACAGCAAATTACCATTTGGAGAGAAATGCAAATTGATGCTTTTGTCTCTATTAATGTCTCTATTCACCAGCTAGTAAAACCTCACTTTATTGATACATTAAAAAAAGCATTAGAGATCAATGTAGATCTAATGAATCGTTTGGAAATAGAGCTTACAGAAACAGCACTCTTTAAAAGCGATGATAAAATACTGAACAACATCAATGAAATTCGTGACGCGGGTATCAAGATCGCTGTAGATGATTTTGGCATGGGTTATTCGAACCTATCCAGATTAAAAGCACTCTCTCCTGATTACATTAAAATTGATCGCAGCCTTATTACTGACTTACCTATCAACGCTCAGTTAGCAAAAATAGTCATCGACATTTGTAAATTAATGGGCGCTGATATTATTGCCGAAGGAATCGAAACGGCTGAAGCAGCGGCATGGGTAAGTGAAAACGGATGCGATGAAATGCAAGGATTCTTTTTCAATAAAGCGTTGCCTGAAAAAGAAATAACCCCATTATTGATAAATTGAAATCGATGCCTTATTAACCAGCAGGAATATGATAACTCTACACTTTCTATCTGACTGCACACAAAAATAGGGAGCCATGTAAGCTCTCTATTTTTAGGCGACTCTGCCAATCTATAGCTATTGCGTTATGATGCAAGCTCTGGTGGCTTAATGCCTGCATTTGGCACATTTTCAAGATTTGCCATTTCTGATTGAGCATCTTTAACAGAATATAAGACAAACAAAACATTAATTATATGATGTAGAATAAGAAAAAAGGATTTAATATGCAGCATCCCTACAAATTTAAAATATTTTCGGCCTTACTATTAACTGGATCTTCGGACCTTATGGCCCAACCAATTAAAGCACAATTGAACATCGAAAGATTATCCCCTAAAGATAAAGAACTGGTTTTAGCTATGCCAGAGAGCGAAGTAAAGCAAATTTTCAAGACTGATAAAAAGAACGCTGAAAGTTTTGGGCCGATAGCGCATTTATTGACAGGGAAAAGCACAGTCAAGCCTTATTTTGGCATGTCCAGAGAGAAAAAACGCATTACAACCTTATAAACCTGAGGGAATACTTATATAAAATATCCAATGAATTAGATTCTGCCAATTCCATTGTAAATAGTCCGACAGGTAAGGGCGCTCTAATTGAGTTGAGCACTATAAAGCCAAGCTCCAGAAAAAACACTTGTACGACCAGCCCTACTGTATTTGCTGTCCAACCCAGAGAGCTTCATAAAATAGAAATGAAATGTTTCTACAATAAGAAACATACTCGGGAAATACATGCAGGCATGTTTATTGCTTACAGTACAGATTACGTAATACGCAATACTACTGGGCATCTATTAAAAGCAAGTCCATTAGGCCCTGTAACTACGATTAAGCAAACACAACTCTCTGTTGTCAGTGACTTTCTGTATGACGGTAAAAGACTCTCAATTGAGTCAATCTTAAACATCAAGTTGCGGTAAAATGGCAGCAACTATGGTTCCACCTTTAACCTTCAGGGTGACGAGTCATCTGGATGGCATTTCGCAATCGAAATTCGATATACCAATACAATAACTTCAGAATAAAGATAAAGAAACGTTTAAAAGGAATCTCAGATGTTTAAATTTTCATTACCACTATTAATTACGTCGTTTGCATTGACCGCTTGCGGTGGCGGTGGTGGCGATGGCGATGGCGGCGGTTCTAGCGATAACCATGAACCAGATCTAATCGTGAATGAACCAGATCTAATCGTGAATGAACCAGATCTAATCGTGAATGAACCAGATCTAATCATGAATGAACCAGTTACAAAACGTGTGCTTGAATATCAAAGTCAAGGCTTCGGCTGCGACGCATTAAATATTTGCGAGAAATTTAATGTCATAAGTATGAACTATGATGGTGACTACAATCGCTGTGATGCCAACACTGGAGAATGTTCAAAAAAGAGCATTTTACAACATACATTTGACAAAATAAGAGCGGATAATATTGACCAATTCGCCCATTCCAATCAAAGATATGTTGGAGCCGTTACTGAAAGCTGCAAATATTTTGGAAACGATAAAGCAGGTTGTCACTTTACTTATCAAGATGGTACTGAATCATTGTTTTTTGCCGATATGGACATAAGCCCAACGGCAGGCACCTTTTCCTATAGCTCCGCACCCACTGTTAGCGACCTTACGATAAAAGTTACGGCAAGAAACTTACTTACGGAATACAACCTATTAGACTTCACCCCTACATTGCCTGATAAACCTTATAAATGGGCTGGCATCATATCTGGCGTATCAGAGATATTAAACAACTCTTACGAACAAGACTGGGGGTTTGATTTAATCAATTTCGATAGGGTTTTTGTGGCAATGCGTACTCCTACTTGCTCAAAGACAAGCGCCTTTGAATATTCTTGCTCTTTCATAGAGCAAGTAGATATTGTGAAGCAATGTGACTTTCTAATGGGAGAAACAGATACTCCTACATGTAATGTGTATGATGAAGCAACACCATCACTTAAATCGATTATGCAGGACCAACTTAGCTTTATGGGATTCGATGCCGCGCAAGAGGTGGGTGCTAATTATTCAAAATCCTACCCTGTCACTGTTTACGACACAGCCTGTGAACCGAATCACTCTTATATTAAACACAGAGTCAACCGCATTTTATTTGATGATGGAGCACAAAAACGCCTGCTTAACCCAAATGATGCACAAGATAGAAATTTAATGAGGCTTAAAGGAAGTGATTGGGCTAATGTTGCAAGTACTCCTCACTGCTCTGGTGTTTCAAGTGTAATCACCTCTTCTAATGGGGCATATATTGATCTGCTTAACTACCCGCAGCAAGTGAAAGTGACTCCCGGAGAAACAGGTTTAGGTCTAATGAATGGTAGCTGGGGTTATTCTCTGGACAGAGGTACAGCTATAAGAGAACACATCGCAGATGGTAATTTTTATGTGTGGGCTGGTGGAAACTCTCAACAAAACCACTCCAAAGCCATAAAAGATTATCCAAATGTGGATTACATTTGGGGAACCAGTCTTGCTAAACATGCAATCATGGTAGGCAACATTGACTCTAAAAAAGAGTTATATTCGTCATCGTCTATACCTGGAGATAATGAAAAAGTTCAAGAGAGATGGATCATCGCACTGGGAACTGAGGTTCTATCCGCAGGCTCATTAGCTGGAACAGAAGATTCATATCTAAAATGGACAGGCACTTCTCTAGCAGCCCCTTTTGTATCCCGCGCTCTTGCACTAGGTAAAAGCTACTGCTCTGTATCTAGTTATGAAAACCTAGCCGACACGTTACTGGCTACAGCTGATAAATCAATTCCTAACTATGATCCTAGTATTCACGGAGTAGGGATGCTTGATGTCCGCGCTTTTTTGTATAAATTACAGACAAATTGCCCATAATCGTATTATAGTTAATGAATAGTTCTTATATAGGGCTATTAAATACGTATTAATCCATTTATTAAAAAGGAATGATTAATAGAATCTTAATACCTACCATATTGATTTTCGGGTGCACTCAAGCACTCTCAACCTAGATTGTTGCTCGGTAATTTATCATTACTGACAAGCCTAGCAACGGTCTTGGTCGCTCTGTTCTCTTCTCAGCTGATACAATAGTCCATCTTTACCCTTACCCTTACTGTCATTTGGTGGGCTATTATTGTTTTCCTCATTGATCTTTAGCGGCCACTTTTTCTCTTTTGTTTTTTTAGCGCCTAAAGAAAGACATTAGCATTCATTATTTATAAAAAACGCCACCAGCAAATAAAAAAAGATAATACCTCACGACAAACGAAGGCATTAGTATTGAGAAAGTATTCACTCAAATAAAAATCTAAATTCAAGTCAGAAGTGTGACACATCTGTTCCTTACCCATATACAGATTGAATTGAGTTAATTATTTTCTCTGTGATTTGATTATCCATGATTGTATAGGACTCGTTATGTATTTAGGCATCGACCTTGGAACTTCTGGGGTAAAAATCATCCTGTTGACGGAAGACGGGCAAGTAAAAGCCAGCCAATCCGCTCCACTCTCTGTTTCACGCCCGCACGAACTTTGGTCTGAACAAGATCCTGAAAGCTGGTGGCAGGCCACCGACACCGCTATGCTAGCCTTGGCAAAAGAACACCCATTAGCCGATGTCAAAGCCGCGGGACTTTCAGGGCAAATGCATGGTGCGACATTACTCGATAAACAAAACCAAATACTTAGACCCGCCATTCTTTGGAATGATGGGCGTTCACATGCGGAATGTCACTCATTGCAAAATGCCTGCCCTGAAGTTCAATCCATTACAGGCAATTTGGTGATGCCAGGCTTTACCGCACCCAAACTGCTTTGGGTTAAACAAAACGAGCCGGATATTTTTGCTCAAATCCATAAAGTACTGTTACCGAAAGATTATTTGCGCTTTCGCATGACAGGCGACTACGCCACCGATGTTTCTGATGCATCTGGTACATTATGGCTGGATATGGAGCAGCGCAACTGGAGTGAGCGCACGTTGCAAGCGACTGGGCTAGCCCTTGAACACATGCCAACCGTGTTTGAAGGTTCCGACATAACGGGCGCATTACACAAGGCAATAGCCGAACGCTGGAACATGCCCGTTGTCCCTGTTGTTGCAGGCGGTGGTGACAACGCCGCTGGCGCCATTGGTATGGGGATCATCAAAGAGCAGCAAACCATGCTGTCTCTAGGAACCTCTGGGGTGATATTTTCCGTGAGTGACGGCTTTACCGCCAATCCAGAGGCAGCATTACACAGCTTTGGTCACGCCATTCCAAATACATGGCACACCATGTCGGTGATTTTAAGCGCAGCAAGTTGCCTTGACTGGGTAACTAAATTAACACAATTCCCTTCTGTTGAAGCAGCACTGACTGCGGTAGAAAGCAATCAAAAAAGCAACAGCCAAGTGCTCTTTCTACCCTATTTGAGCGGTGAAAGAACCCCTCATAATGACGCCAATGCCAAGGGTGTTTTTTGGGGCATGACACATGAAACAACCCCTGTGGATTTGGTTTCGGCGGTGCTAGAAGGTGTCAGTTTTGCCTTATTAGATGGCTTAGACGCTGTGCGCTCTGCACAAAAGGTCAGTGACAGCATTGACGTTATCGGAGGTGGTGCAAAAAGCCAATATTGGCTACAACTGCTGGCGGATGTATGTAATGTCCCTATGGCGTATCGTGAAGGAGGAGAGATTGGTCCGTCTCTTGGTGCGGCTCGTCTCGCTGCATTGAGTGTGCACGGCAACGCCGTTTCTTTTGATACCGCATTAGATGACATTTGTGGCAAACCAAACCTAGTGAAAATGTATCAACCTAATCCACAAAAAACCGCCCTCTATCTTGATAAAAAAGAACGCTTTCAATCACTTTATCAAAGAGTTAAAGGCTTTTAACACGCTCAAAAATACAGTTTAAAAAGCCATACAACGACCACAGTGCTTCAGTCTACAAAAAAGTCTTGTGGTCGTTCGCCTTGCTCTAAAAAAATAGGTTATTACCGTTTATTCTTGCTTAACACTCAAAATCCCTTCAAGGTGATGATATTAAAAAGACACCACTAAAAACAAAAATTCGAGATGGTTTCGTATGTTTGAAAAACGCTATCGACTTAACTTAGTTTTCAATGCCAACAAGGTCTACGATCGACAAATAGTCAAAGGCATCGGAGAATATCTGCAAGCCGCTCAATGCGATTGGGACATCTACTTCGAAGACGATTTCCGCTACCGATTAGGCAGTCTTAAAAGTTGGAAAGGTGACGGCATCATTGCCGATCTGGATAACCCTGAAGTAGAGGCCATTTTAAGATCGACGGACATTCCGATGGTTGCTATTGGTGGGTCGTATCAGCACAAAGAGGACTACCCTCGCCTGCCCTATGTTGCCACCGACAATGCCGCTTTGGTGAAACTTGCCTACGAACATCTAAAACGCAAAGGACTACCACAGTTCGCTTTTTATGGAATGCCCAACAGTGACCACAGCCGTTGGTCAATGGAAAGAGAACACGCTTTCATAGAATACGTCAGTTCCGATGGTTATCACCCTCATGTCAATCAAGGGCTATGTACCACGGCTGAACTTTGGGAAACCGCTCAACAGAATTTAGAAAGCTGGTTACAAAACCTACCCAAACCCATTGGCATTATCGCCGTGACCGATTCTCGTGCCCGCCATTTATTGCAGGCCTGTGATCATCTCAATATTCTGGTACCAGAAGAAGTGGCAGTGATCGGCATAGACAATGAAAGCATGGCGCGTTATTTAAATCGCACCGCCTTATCTTCGGTGACCCAAGGCAGCAAACAAATGGGTTATGAAGCCGCCAAAATATTACACCGGATGCTGTTAGGCTACCCTGTTGAAAACTCCTTGGTTGTGGTTGATCCTATTGGGGTAGAAGAAAGACAATCATCGGATTATCGTGCTCTGCGTGACCCTTATGTAATTCAAGCCATGCATTACATTCGTCACAATGCTTGCAGAGGCATCAAGGTTGGTCAAGTGGTGGACAGTGTTGGCATTTCGAGAAGCAACTTAGAAACGCGTTTTATAGAAGAAGTGGGCTGCTCAATGCATGAACAACTGCACATGACCAAATTCCACCGATCTTGCGAGTTGGTCACCTCCACCAGTTTAGCGTTTGATGAAATTGCCCGCATTTGCGGCTACCCGTCGGTGCAATACATGTACACCGTCATGCGTAAAAACCTAGGCATGACACCAGGGGAATATAGAGTGTCTTCCCGACTAAAAACAGAAAATAACGAAAGAAGCTAAATCTTAAATTCAATGATCAATTAAAAACCTTAAAAAGGGCGATGTCACACAGACAATCGCCCTTTTAATTTATCTGTTTTTATGCAACCCAATGAGATTCATTAATGAAACGTATTAATGAAACCCATCCATTGCATAATGACGCTGTCAAAATTAACGGTAGATGTAACCATTCACCATATTTTCTAACATTTCCTGCTGACCAGAAACAGGTTGCGGGTCAAGATTATTCTTTGCTACGTACGCAGCTAACCCTTCAATTGACTGCTCTCCAGACAAAATCGTCTGACCTAGTGTGTCGTTCCATTTTGCGTAACGCTGATCCACATACTTGGCCAGTGCCTCACCTTCGATCATCTTAACCGCTCGCTCTAAAGACAATGCCAGCGTATCCATCGCACCAATGTGACCATGGAATAAATCTTCAAGGTCGGTAGATTGACGACGCAATTTGGTATCAAACATATAACCGCCGCTTTGGAAGCCACCCGATTTTAGAATTTCATACGTCACTAAGGTGTACTCTTCCACACTGGTTGGGTATTGATCTGTATCCCAACCTAATTGCGCATCGCCTTGGTTGGCGTCTACAGAGCCCAAAATACCTAACGAACAAGCTGTCGCAATTTCATGATGGAAGCTGTGTCCAGCCAACGTAGCGTGGTTTGCTTCAATATTCACTTTGATCTCTTTCTCAAGACCGAACTCTTTTAAGAAACCAAATACCGTTGCCGTATCGTAATCGTATTGATGTTTGGTCGGTTCAGCGGGTTTTGGTTCAATCAATAATGTGCCTTTAAAACCAATTTTATATTTATGCTCTACGACCATCTGCATAAAGCGACCCAGTTGAGCACGTTCACGCTTTAGGTCGGTATTTAATAAGGTTTCATAGCCTTCTCGACCTCCCCATAATACGTAGTTTTCACCTTTTAATACATGGGTTGCGTTCATAGCATGGAATACTTGAGTCGCTGCATAAGCAAAGATTTCAGGGTTCGGATTAGACGCCGCGCCAGACATGTATCTCGGATTAGAGAAGGCATTGGCCGTTCCCCATAATAATTTCATCCCTGTTGCGTCTTGCTTAGCTTGCAGCACATCGACCATTTCGGAGAAGTTATTGATGTACTCTTTAATCGACTTACCTTCAGGGCTCACATCCACATCGTGGAAGCTGTAATACGAAATACCCAATTTAGTGAAAAACTCAAACGCCGCATCGGCTTTCATTTTTGCCGATGCCATTTCAGAATCCGCGCGATACCAAGGTCGTTCAAAGGTATTACTCCCGAAGACATCACTGCCTTGCCAACAAAAATTATGCCAGTAACACGCGGCCATTCTTAAGTGTTCAGCCATAGTTTTACCCATCAGCACCTTGTTTGCATCATAATGTTTAAACGCAAACGGGTTCGTAGAATCCACTCCCTCGTATTTTACAAACGGAACCGTATCAAAAAAATCACTCATAGCCGTACCTCTAATCTGTTTTTAATTATTGTTTTTGCTCATGATTCATCATGATTTTTTTAAAGACAGGCATCAATTACGAAATTTCACGACGTGGTTATTGATTTTGAAAATGAAACACATAAAAGCACAGCAAACCTTATTATTCTTATGAGAGATATGAAGAATAAAATGAGTTTGGGCTTGTCGTCTGGAATTCGGTTTGGGAGGGTTCTGACTTGGCCTCTGGTTGGGCTTGGTTAAAGGCAGTAATCACCTCCAGACTGCAATTGGAACTGATCCTCATGGTGTAAGTTTTGACTGAACACAAATGTCTCCTAGTCAAAGTTTGAGTACGTATCTTATGGATATCTCTCCACTGATCGTTAAATCTAACCCTCTTTTTCATACCATCCGGAAATTAAGGCTTGAGCCACTTTTAGAAATGGCATATTTGACTTTATAGAGTGCGATCACACGGCCAGATTTCATTCGACGACGAGTCAGTAACAGGTGATTTTTAAAGGCATGGTATTGTTTGAGAATAGGAAACGTCAGCAATGTATTCGAAATGAAAAACACAAAAAAAGAGCTTACAAATCAATGTAAGCCCTTGTTTTTATTGCTTTATTTTGGTAGGGCTAGGCAGATTCGAACTGCCGACCTCATCCATGTCAAGGATGCGCTCTAACCAACTGAGCTATAGTCCTATAAACTTTGTGCTGCAAATTATACGCATAGTTTTTAGGTTGGCAAGCCCTGTTTTCCTTTTTTTAAACATTTTGAATTTATTAGACTTATTTACCGTGTGTCTCTTTATGATTAACTCAAATAATCAAATTAATCACATTTCTTGTCGTTTCGTTTAAGTCCATTACACTAGGGAAGGTGCGATTCTGCAGAAATGTTAACACCTTTCAAAGAGTCGTAACGAAATGTGGCGTTTTCTCTGAAAGACCCGCAGGGCATGGTCAAACGCCAGTATTCTTTGTTGAGTATCTCGAAAATAGGCCAGCTATTCACATTCAATACTCGCCTCGAATAGCCGGCTTTTATCCACATGCTGAGGCAAGAGGACTTATTCGCACCTTCCCTAGGTAACCAAAGTGATACTTTCGGAAAAAAGTAATCATTCAAATCCAACAAACCTTCTAGAATCCCATATTTTCTAATGCATAATCTGGCAACTCATCTTCAGATGGCACTGGAGTGGATTTGCCATCTTCCCCGAGCGCGACAAATTTGAAAATGCCTTCGGTGACTTTTTCACGAGTGCCGATCCGGCCCCGCCTTACCCATGCTTCTACGCCTATCTGCATAGAGGTTCTACCTATAGAGTGTACGTGTGTATAAACCCCTAAGATGTCCCCTACTTTCACAGGACGAATAAAACTCATTCGGTCAATTTCTACCGTTACCACTCGTGTTTGAGCACGTTGGCCAGCACAAATCCCTGCCGCAATATCCATTTGTGACATAACCCATCCTCCGAAGATGTCACCTGCTGGATTGGTATCGGACGGCATTGCAACGGTACGTGTAGTTAGTCGACCTTTCGTTTGGCTTTCTTCACTAGGCATAAATGACCTCTGATCACGTTAATTAAATAACACTCGTTAATAGTATGTGTTGCAAATAACGTGTTTGCAAAAGATACAGGTTAAAATGCGCCTACATCTTTCAGTTTTTTCTGTAATTGGCGGATTTGATCTCGATAACCCGCTGCCAATTCGAATTTAAGCTCTTCGGATGCAAGTACCATTTCTTTTTCTAAGGTTAATATGACTTTACGAACATCGGATACATCGTCCATTGTTTCAACTTTATAATCTGCTTCTATCTCAGCCACTTTTTTGGTTTTCTGACTGCGTCCTTTACCCGCACCAGGGTTGTAGGCCCCTTCCATAATATCTTCAACCGACTTAGAAATGCCTTTAGGCGTAATATTATGCTCTACGTTGAACGCTACCTGCACTTCTCGGCGACGATTGGTTTCGTTAATCGCCCTCTCCATTGAGCCGGTAATACGGTCTCCATAAAGAATAGCACGACCATTCAAATTCCGGGCAGCACGCCCAATGGTTTGGATTAAAGAGCGATCCGAGCGCAAAAAGCCTTCTTTATCGGCATCCAAAATAGCCACCAAACTGACCTCAGGAATGTCTAAACCTTCCCTTAATAAGTTAATGCCAACCAGCACATCAAATTCACCCAACCTTAGGTCTCGAATGATTTCGACCCGCTCTACGGTGTCAACGCCTGAATGCAAGTAACGCACTTGAATACCGTGTTCATGCAAATAATCGGTTAAATCCTCCGCCATGCGTTTTGTTAAGGTTGTTACCAATACGCGTTCTTTTTTCGGCAATCTTAGATTAATTTCTGAAAGGAGGTCATCAACTTGAGTTGCGACTGGGCGTATTTCTATTTCAGGGTCCACTAGCCCAGTTGGTCTCGCTATCTGCTCTACAACCCAATCTTGATGTTCTTCCTCATATTTTCCAGGGGTAGCAGACACTAAGATGGTTTGAGGCTTCATTTGTTGCCACTCTTCGAAACGCATCGGTCGATTATCCAGAGCGGATGGCAAACGAAAGCCGTATTCGACTAAATTCTCTTTACGGGAACGATCGCCTTTGTACATGGCACCCAGTTGAGGCACCGTCACATGGGATTCGTCAACGACCAGTAAGGCGTTATCAGGAAGGTAATCAAACAATGTCGGTGGTGGAGAACCTTCTGGTCGACCAGATAGATAGCGAGAATAATTTTCAATGCCAGAGCAATAACCTAACTCTTGCATCATCTCAAGATCGTATCGAGTTCGTTGTTCTAATCGTTGTAATTCAACCAATTTGTCGAGCGATTTTAACTGTGCCAATCTCTCGTCTAACTCCACCTTAATACGCTCTACTGCCTCAATAATCGTCTCTCTTGGAGTCACGTAGTGGGTTTTAGGATAGACAGTAATACGAGGCACTTTACGCAGTGTTTTGTTGGTCAGAGGGTCAATGTAAGAAAGCTGTTCAATCTCATCATCAAACAATTCAATACGAACCGCTGTGTCTTCAGAGTCCGCAGGGAATACTTCAATTACGTCTCCTCTCACTCGAAAGTTACCCCGCTCGAACACCATATCATTACGCACATATTGCAATTCAGCAAGGCGACGCAATATGTCTCGCTGGTCAATGCGCTCCCCACGATCCAAATGCAGCATCATTTTTAAATAGGATTCAGGGTCACCCAGCCCATAAATGGCCGAGACCGTCGCAACAATAATAACGTCTTCTCTTTCTAATAGGGCTTTGGTTGCAGATAAACGCATTTGCTCTATATGCTCGTTTACCGATGCATCTTTTTCAATAAAAGTATCCGATGCGGCAACATATGCTTCAGGTTGATAGTAGTCATAATAAGACACAAAGTATTCCACCGCATTGTGAGGGAAAAATTCTTTGAACTCCCCATACAGCTGGGCTGCAAGGGTTTTATTATGCGCCATTACAATGGTTGGTCGTTTCACCTGAGAGATCACATTGGCGATCGTATAGGTTTTACCAGAGCCTGTTACTCCCAATAACGTCTGATGCGCTAAACCAGATTCAACACCACTTACTAATTTTTTAATGGCAGCAGGTTGATCACCAGCAGGAGAGTAAGAAGAGACAAGATTGAACTCGTTAGACACAGTAGCTTCCTAATAAATAAATTTGACAATGAAATAAGCTTAACAAAAAATTTACTAGAATACTGTCTTTTTAAACAGTGAAAAAGTGTCGCCTCCCCCTTGAGAACATGTCTTTTGAACTCTCTATACAACAAAAAGTTCTCTTTTTTCTCTTTTAAAAACAAAACGTTCTAACCACTTTTGGGGATTTATTGAATGCAGAAAACGGTTTTTTACGAGATGGTTCACAATTCGATGTATTGGTCACAGAAGGAGACACATTACCCATTGGAGATTTAGCCTTTTCGATTCTTCACACACCGGGGCATACACCAGCTTGCGTGTCTTATGTTATCGGCGACGCGTGTTTTGTTGGCGATACCTTATTTATGCCTGATTTTGGCACGGCTCGTTGCGACTTCCCAGGAGGCGATGCCGCTACATTGTATCAATCCATTCAAAAAATATTGTCCTTACCTGACACCACACGCCTATTCACTTGTCATGACTATAAAGCCGCAAACAGGGACGTATTTGCGTGGGAATCGACCGTCGCAGAACAAAAACAAACTAATCTTCATATTAATCAAAGCATAGATAAAGACACATTTTGCACAATGAGGACACAAAAAGATGCCTCACTTTCCATGCCTAAATTAATTTGGCCTTCTGTTCAAATCAACATGAGAGCTGGCAACATGCCGACAGCAGAAGAAAACGGCGTCGCTTATATTAAAACCCCGATCAACCTTGTTTAATGATGATCGCGATTGATATTAAGACTGAACGTTTATGAATAATATCGAAAAATGGCTACCCGCGATTACGTGGTTAAAAACTTGTAACAAGCAATTCAATCTTTGACCCATTAAGCGTCTATTTGTAAAAATAATAAGAACAAAGAAAAGCATCCATCAGCTCTTCCAAGTTCCTATTATTTTATTTTCCTTAGTTTTACTGTTTCTTATAACCTTCTTATCTTTTAAGCCCTATTGTTTTCCAGAGAAAAGACCCCGTTTGAAGCGGTTATGAGTCTGTTGGTTGATTGCCTGTATTAATGACAGTATTTTGCTCATCGTTCACGGTAATAAAAGTTCTATTTTTATTCAATAACGCTCTGCCGATGCCTTTTACTTTTATGAGTTCTTCTACTGTTTCAAAGCGCCCATTCTGATCTCGAAACGCGACAATTGATTTTGCTTTAGCCTCCCCCACACCAGACAAAACAGCAGCAAATTGTTCAACGGTTGCTGAATTAATATCTAAAGGGGATACGGCATGAACATTTAAGAAAAACAAAGATAGGATCAAAACGCCCAAACGACATGTTTTTACTGCAAATTGCTGAAATACTGATTTTAGTTCTAGGATACTCATAGATAAACTCCTTTTATCTTACATTAGATTGCCCTTATTCACCTTATTGAAAAAGCCCCATTAAAAAGCTGTCACAAAGGAAAATAAAAACGATAAAACAACTTACTCCTTGTAAGTCGTTTATGAATCATAGGGAAGTTTCACCAGTGAAACAAGCCCTATCATTCATTTTGGAAGTACGCTGTTTACGCTATCACACCCAATTCCGAGTTTACACTGCGTAGAACACTAATAGGGTCAGTCGCTTGCGTAATAGGCCTACCCATTACTAAATAATGACTACCAGCTTGCATTGCTTCAGCAGGTGTCATAATACGTTTTTGATCGCCTTGAGCACTGCCTACAGGTCGAATTCCTGGAGTGACCAAACAAAAGTCTTTACCCAGCTCTTTTGACAATATGGAGGACTCTTGAGCTGAACACACAACCCCATCCATACCGGCATATTGGGCCAATCTCGCCAACCTCTGAACGTGCTCCTGTGGTGAAAAATCCATGCCTATTTCACTTAAATCTTGCTGATCCATACTGGTCAGAACGGTTACAGCAATAAGTAAAGTATTTGCACCTTGAATCGCTTGCAATGCATTCGCCGATGCTTCCATCATTTTACGTCCACCGGAAGCATGGACATTCACCATCCAAACACCGGAGCGAGCAGCTACTGATACAGCATTGGCAACAGTATTCGGTATATCATGGAATTTTAGATCAAGAAAAATGTCGAATCCTAATTTGTGTAAGTCGTCTAAAATTGCAGGACCAACACGAGTAAACAATTCTTTTCCAACTTTCACTCGGCACTGGGATGGATCAAGACGTTGTGCCATTTTCATTGCATCTTCTAATGTAGGGTAATCTAATGCAACAACGATGGGAGACTGGCAGGACATTATGTTTCCTCTGATTTTATAAAGGTGGTTTTTAACTGTATAACTATTTAAGCGGATAAACCGACTTGATTACTCGCCTTCCAATCCATGAATAGGCTTCACTGTTCCCCAATTTTTACAACTCGGACATTGCCAGTGCAATTGATGGCCGGAGAAGCCACATTGCCGGCATAAGTATTTGTGTTTCACTTGGGCTAAATGCTCAATCAATTCAAAAATAACTTGAAGATGCTCACTGCTCTTCCCCTGAGACGCATCTAGCTGCATACGAATTAATTCTTTAAAGCCTTTAATCGTAGGGTGCAATCGTAACTGTTCAATAAGAAAGGTTTCAGCGTAATGGAGATCATCACGCGCATAATGTTGAGCTATTTCCATCATTAAAGACGCAGAAGGCCTTAATTTATTTTGCTCCATTAAAAACTTTAAATAGCCCCCAGAGTTCCACACTTTGTCATAACACCCTTTCAGTTGAGGCAAAATAACAGGAATAAATTCTTTATCCTGAGTGGCGATTTGCTTTAAGTCTTTTATCGCCTCTCTAAAGCGTTGCTGTTCAATCAATATCTCAGCGGAACCAATGCCGGCTCGAACACACTTCGCATCAATATCTAGCGCTGAAATATAATGTTCATACGCTTTTTGAAATTGCTCTTTATCAAGCATTGATTGAGCAATTTCACAATGATAATGCGCAAGTCGTTTAGATACTTTTTCATTGTTTTTAATGATATTCAGCTGAGAACCTATCTGAATGGCTTTATCCCAACTTTGTTCAAACTCATACAAATCAACCAACAATGTTAATATCATTGGCTGTAATTCTGTATTAGATCCAGCAATGTTTAATAACAAGCGTTCTGCTCTATCCAACAGGCCGGCGGACATAAAGTCGCTGGCAAGTTCAAGTTGCACTAAACGCATTTCTCTTGGAGAAATTTCTGGTCGGGAAAGAAGGTTTTGATGAACATTAATGGCTTTTTGAATTTCACCTTTTTTACGAAACAAATTACCAATTGTAAGATGTATCTCAAAGGTTTCAGAATTGACGTGTAAAGAGTCGACAAAAGCATCAATCGCTTCAGAATGCTGGTCATTTAATAAATGATTCAGCCCTCTGAAATAATCTTTCGGTATTCCCTTATCTGTAACTTTTTTTGCTTCTTTTGGCTTGCGTTTGCCCAAAAGCCAGCCAAGGGCCAAGGCGATAAAAAGAACAGCAAATAAGCCAACATCAATCAATCCATTACTCCTCGCTCACATCAAGGTCTTTAGTAATTGAGTCTTTACGAATGTCATCCAATTCCGTTTGAGTTTTTGCAAGGCGTTTTTTAAGTAGTCGAACATTCCTGTCAGATCGTAATATAACAACAGAGCTAGCAACCAGAGCAACAATAGCCCCTAGAGCAAAAGCTAAAATTAAATAGAGAGCGATGCTAAATTCAGGAGATTGCCAAACAACAAAATCAAGGCGAATTAGCTGAGGGTTGCGAACAGCAAAAAAAACACCAATGACAAGTAAGGTAAAAAGAATTACTGCACCAATAATACGGTATAACCACTTTAACATGAGAAGACCCACCACAAAATTAATGAGGTCATTATGCCGCGATCAGCTTAAAAATTCGAGGTAAAAGGTAAATTTAGTTGAGTTCTGTCAGATCTGCATTCGGATCATTTACTAACTCTCGTAATTCTTTACCTGGTTTAAAGTGAGGAACGTATTTCGCATCCAATTCAACAGAATCGCCTGTTTTAGGATTACGACCGATTCGTGGCGCTCGATAATGTAAGGAAAAACTACCGAAACCGCGTATCTCGATTCTCTCACCATCCGCTAACGCCTCAGACATATGCTCCAGTATTGCTTTAACCGCTAACTCCACGTCCTTCACAGGAAGGTGTGACTGCTGATCAATAAGCAACTCTATCAACTCTGATTTTGTCATCTCAATCCTCACGCCTAAATTTTGATCATACTCTAAGACTAGCTAAATCTAGAAAGAAAGCAATAAGTTAAGTCGTTTCTAGGTACTTTTTTGCACTCTTTCTTAAGAAAAAATGCATAATATCTTCAAACTATAAACTCAACTACCTAGCATCGGCTTCAATGTGCTTTTATAATGCGTTAAATTTTTAAACCATTGGAAGAAAAATAATGAGCTATTCAAATATTCCTGCAGGCAAAGACGCGCCAAACGACATCTATGTAACCATCGAGATCCCAGCGCAAAGTTCACCTGTAAAATATGAAATTGATAAAGACATGGACGCTCTTTTAGTCGACCGCTTCATGGCTGCACCTATGTTTTACCCTGCAAACTACGGTTACATCAATAATACGCTAGCTGATGATGGCGATGCAGTAGACGTACTTGTTATGACACCTTACCCAGTTGTCCAAGGTTCGGTAATTCGTTGCCGTCCAGTTGCTGTGTTAAACATGACAGACGAAGCTGGCACAGACGCAAAATTGCTTGCAGTCCCGCATGACAAGCTAACGACAATTTATTCTGACGTTCAAGACGTAAACGACGTTCCTGAGTTGTTGCGTAATCAAATTGAGCATTTCTTTGAAAACTACAAAACACTTGAAAAAAACAAGTGGGTGAAAGTTGAAGGATGGGCAGACGCAGCAGCAGCAAAAGCCATTATTGTTGAAGGTATCGAAGTTTACAACGCTCAATAAGATTTTTCTCATACAAAAAAACCTCGTTATACGAGGTTTTTTATCTTTTATTTTCTACAACACTTTATTCCATAGAATCTAGAAAACGCTCCGCATCTAACGCAGCCATACAACCTGTACCCGCAGAAGTAACCGCTTGACGGTAAATATGATCACAAACATCACCTGCTGCAAACACACCCGGTATGTTTGTTTGTGTTGCATTGCCTTCCAATCCTGACTGAATTTTAATGTAGCCATCTTTCATGGTTAATTGACCTTCAAAGATATCCGTATTCGGTTTGTGACCAATAGCGATAAATAAACCTGCTGCGTCAATCTCTTTTAATTCACCCGTTTTATTATTTTTAACACGAACACCTGTCACACCTGCATCATCACCTAAGACTTCATCAAGCTCAGTAAACCACTCTATTTTCACATTGCCTTTTTCAGCTTTTTCTAGCAATTTATCGGACAAAATTTTCTCAGAACGAAACGTATCACGACGGTGAATAACTGTGACTGTTTTAGCAATATTTGATAAATACAGCGCTTCTTCAACCGCTGTATTACCGCCACCAACAACCACAACATCTTGATTTCGATAGAAGAAACCATCACATGTCGCGCAAGCTGAAACACCTTGCCCCATGTATTTAGCTTCACTTTCCATGCCTAAATATTGAGCGCTGGCACCTGTCGTAATAATCAAAGCATCGCATGTATATACCTTGTCACCTTCAAGACGAAAAGGACGGTTTTCTAAATCCACTTTATGGATATGATCAAAAAGAACTTCCGTTTCAAAACGCTCAGCATGCTTGCGCATACGCTCCATTAGTTCAGGGCCTTGAACGCCTTGGTCATCACCTGGCCAGTTATCCACGTCCGTAGTTGTTGTCAACTGCCCGCCCATTTGCATACCTGTAATCATCACAGGGTTCAAATTTGCACGAGCGGCATAAACTGCGGCCGTGTAACCCGCAGGACCAGAACCAAGAATCATTAGCTTAGCGTGTTTAACTTCGCTCATTTACATCACTCCTAAATTATTAAATGGATCAGAAAGTACAACTTGCTGGCTTTCCTATTTGATGCGCATTGTATCAAAAAGTAGTCAAAAACAGGACGAATTATTTCTATGGAATAAATAGGGGCTAACTATAAAGAATCAATGCTCTTGGCAAACCTTACATGCGGGGTCAGAGGTCAACTTTAACTCTCGCCATTGCCCACTAAAACCATCAAACAGTTTTAATAATCCATGTGCTACCTGCCCACATTCACTTAATATTTTTAGTGCCTCCAATGATTGCAATACACCAATGCTGCCTACAACAGGGCTAATAATGCCTGATTGACTGCAACTTAATGCTTCTGAAGAAAGATTAGGGTACAAACACTGATAGCAAGGAGACAATGCTTGGTCAAATCGAAAACTGATAATTTGCCCTTCCCAGCGAATCGCAGCCGCACTCACTAACGGCGTTTTATGAGAGTAACAAAGTTGATTAATTTGTTGACGAATCGTGAAGTTATCGGTGCAATCCATCACCAGACCTACTTTCTCAATTTGCTTAGACAACGCCGCTTCAGACAACCTTGTATCAATAACCTCTATATGAGTCGATGAGTTCAGCGCTTCGAGCTGTTGCTTTGCTGCATGCACTTTTTTCTGCCCTACATTCCTTTCTTTAAAAAGAACTTGACGCTGCAAATTGCTGTTTTCAACCACATCATCATCCACTAAAACAAGATGACCCACTCCAGCCGCAACCAAATATGAAGCGGCTATATTGCCGAGCCCACCAACACCGACCATCAATACACGAGCATCCAGCAGTTTTTGCTGTCCTATATAATCAAAATTGGCCAATAATATTTGTCGACTGTAACGATCAAGCTGAATTTCGTTCATAAATTTCACTTTTTATAACATCTTACTGTTTGTAGTAATCAATACTTTGATAAAATATTCCATTCTATTTTTAATGGGCGCCATCAATCAATGAAATTTCCCGGCCGAAGAAAACTAAAGCATTATTTTCCCGTTTCACAAGCAAAGCCTATCTTACCGCTTTCCGAGGTTCGGCCAGATAAAGACACCTACATCGTTGGTTTAGATGAAACCATTGTGGATGTCGTTGCAAGTGTAGGTGATGATTTTTTAGAACGTTATAATATCACCAAAGGGTTATCAAACTTAGTTGATCATCAAACCGCTACAAACATTTATAGCGGGCTGGTAGAAAAAGGCTGCATTTCAGATCACTTTGCTGGTGGGACCATTGGTAATACATTGCATAATTACTCTGTCTTAGCGGATGATAAATCCGTATTGCTCGGCGTGATGTCTTCCAACATAAAATTAGGTTCTCCAGCCTACCATTATATTTGTCATACCAGCAGCAAAGTAGACATGAACCACTTACAAGGGGTAGTAGGAGACATTGGTCGAGGCATTACACTTATTACGCCAGATGGCGAACGGACGTTTGCCATTGCTCCAGGGGACATGGACGAGTTAAATGAAGATCACATCCCTGAAGACATTATTGCAGGAGCGTCTGCTTTTGTCACTTGCGCTTACCCAATTAGGCATCATAGAAAACCCATCCAGAAAGCTCTAACTCAATCATTGCAATACGCTCAAAAACACCACATTCCAGTAGTCATGTCTTTGGGCACTCAACATCTGGTTACTGAAAATCATGATCAATTAATGGATATAATCAATCAATACGTTGATATTTTAGCGATGAATGAACTGGAAGCAGAAGCCCTAACCGGACACTCAGACCCATTACTTGCGGCCAATGCTGCATTAGAATACGTGGATATGGTTCTATTAACAGCAGGCCCTACTGGTTTATATCTATGTGGTTATGCTGATAACAACGCCAAACGTGAAACATCGAATCCAATAAAATCAGGTTCTTTAGAAGATTTTAATAAATACGAATTTAGCCGCCCTATTGCTAGAAAAGAATGCGATAACCCTATTAAAGTATTTTCCCACATTGACCCTTATATGGGAGGCCCGGAAAAAATCAAAAACACCAATGGTGCTGGGGATGGTGCTCTGTCTGCTTTACTGCATGACATTGCGGCAAATAACTTCCATAAAGAAGTCGTCCCACAGTCTAGTAAGCATAGGATCAACTATTTGGCTTACTCTTCATTTGCTCAAATTTGTAAATATTCAAATCGAGTCAGTTACGAAATCCTTGCACAAAACGCCCCTCGACTGTCAAAAGGCTTACCCGAAAAAGAGGACAGTCTTGAAGAAAGTTATTGGGAACGGTAGCCATAGAACAAGCTTTAGTCCTTTGTTTTATAAATGAATTCCTACATCGAAAGGGATGAAGCGTTGCCGTCTCATCCTTCTCACAGAACCGTACGCACGGATCTCGTATACGGCTCATGCAAGCTTCCACTCAACATGCACATGAACACATACTTCGCGCTCTCTTTTTCATAGCGCTTGGCCACAACATCCAACAACAATTTTGCTTCGTTAGTAGTAAATGATAGATAGCCAACTTCATCAATGGTCAATAACCTTAGAGCTTGAACAGCTCGTTGCATGGTACGGCCTCAGTCTGCTTACATTTGCTGCCCGACTTCTGTTTCGAAACGAACCACTTCAGAGCTTGGTTTACTTTCTTGATACTAATGTAAGTACTGCCGTGATAAAGATAAACTGCCTTTGCAACCCAAAGCCTTTATGCCTCTCAATAGAGCAACGGCTGATAAATGTCTGGTCTTAGCTTGAGCGATACAAGAGTGAAGAAAAGGTTGAAACGTATCCTGTATAGACTTTTTCGCTTTAGGGAGATTGGCCTGTCTGTTTTCTGCTCCAAATATTGTTTTACCATGTTACGGGAAATGCCAAGTTCTTTAGCAATGGCTTTTTGAGATTTACCTTATTGATGCAAAATCTAAATTTTCATAAGCTCTTCTTTTATGACCATAGAGTCTCTCAAAAGACTCTATGGTTATACAACTGGATCAGATTTCCATTGTTGATAACACTTCGCTATGAGACGAATAAACAATCGTCCAAGGACGTGTTTAGGATTCAAGCAGCCAGCCGTTATCTTTAAGCCGATGTGTTTAGCTGCTTAAAATAAAAAGTGTTGCACTACGAACTTGAACTCAGAAATATATAAAAAAGAGCATAAAAGGCAGGCCAAAAAAAACCGCTAAAACATTAGCGGTTTTTTATACATATCGAAACTATTTACAGCTCATCACTGCTTTCAGACAAGTAAGATGCAACACCTTCTGGTGTATTAACCATACCTTTATCGCCTTTATTCCAGCCTGCTGGACACACTTGACCGTTTTCTTCAAAGAATTGTAGCGCTTCTACTACACGTACCAATTCGTCCATATTACGACCAATAGGCTCATCATTAACAACTTGAGAACGAACGACACCCTTCTGATCGATTACAAATGAAGCACGCATTGCAACACCAGCTGGATAATAAGAATCACCTTCTTGCGCCTCTATTCCATAAGCTTTAGCAATGGCATGATCCATATCAGCAGCTAATGTATATTCTACAGCACCAATACCCCCCTCATTTACAGGCGTATTTCTCCACGCATTGTGAGTAAAATGTGAATCAATAGAAACACCTACCACTTCAACACCTAGTTTACGAAATTGCTCCATACGATGTGACATAGCAATAATTTCGGAAGGACAAACGAAAGTAAAATCTAGCGGGTAAAAGAAAACAATTGCGTATTTCCCTTTAATTGTTTCAGCTAAGTTGAAAGAATCAACTATTTGACCATCAGCTAATACCGCTGGAACTGTGAAATCAGGTGCTTGCTTGCCAACTAAAATTGTCATTCTAAGGTTCTCCGTTTTTAAAATTATAAGTTAAAAATAACTAAAAATATAAATTGTTACCTAACTATTATATAGTGAAAAACAAACGTTCAGGCGATTAAGAATATTTATAAAGGCAATATAGATTGCCTATTACCGTTTTCACATTCGCTTTATCGACAACGACTCTTAGTCGTCTGATGCAGCAACTGAATCAGTAATTAGAGTTTGAAGCTCGCCATTTCCAGCCATTTCCACCACAATATCACAGCCGCCAACTAGCTCACCTTTAATCCATAATTGCGGAAATGTTGGCCAATTTGCAAATTTAGGTAGCTCTGTACGAATATCAGGGTTTTCTAAAATATTAACAAACGCGAAACGCTCTCCACAAGACATCAGTGCTTGCACAGTTTGAGCAGAAAAGCCGCACTGAGGAGATCTAGGTGTTCCTTTCATGTACAAAAGGATAGGATTGTTGTCTATTTGTTCTTTAATTGTATCAAGTGTGCTCACGCAGAACCCCCTTATTCATAATCATTATTAATGACATCACTCGAAAAACTGACTATTCAGTCTATCTAACTTAATAACATCACACAGTGCTTTGATGGAGTTTATATGGGTTCTAGCACTAGAATACAAGCACTATATTAGGTTTTTGATTACTTTACACACTTTACTAACCTCCTCCAGTATATTACATTGGCCGATTCCCTTTTAAATAATACCTACTAGGAGCCTCATGTGTCGCCAAGGCATTTTTTAACATTAATGGATCTTTCTTCTGATGAATTAAAGCAGGTTTTGACTAGAGCGTCTGAACTCAAAAAAATGCATCGTGAAGGAACTCAGTATCAACCATTAAAAAACCGTGTTTTAGCCATGATTTTTGAAAAGTCCTCTACACGCACACGTGTATCTTTTGAGGCGGGTATGGCTCAATTTGGCGGACACGCAATTTTCTTATCTTCGAGAGACTCTCAGCTAGGCCGAGGAGAACCGATCGAAGACAGTGCTCGAGTTATTTCAAGCATGGTTGATGCGGTAATGATACGGACATTTGAGCATTCAAAGATTGCAGCTTTTGCAGCAAACTCCTCTGTACCAGTTATTAATGCATTAACAGATGATTTTCACCCATGCCAACTGCTTGCAGATATGCAAACCTATCAAGAGCATAGAGGCAGCATTGAAGGCAAAAAAGTAGTCTGGGTTGGTGATGGTAATAATATGTGCCACTCCTATATAAATGCAGCGGAGCTACTCAACTTTAACTTAGTTATTGCCTGTCCAGTTGGTTACGAGCCGAATCAACAATTAGTCGATAAGTATGCACATAGAGTTGCAGTATTAAACAATGCTCAGGATGCAGTAAAAAATGCCGATCTAGTTGTCACTGATGTATTTGCATCTATGGGGCAAGAAGACGAGCAGGAAAAACGCTTGCAGGATTTCCATTCTTTTCAAGTTAACAAAGCATTAATGTCATTGGCAAACCAAGATGCTTTATTTATGCACTGCTTACCGGCACATCGAGGAGAAGAAGTAACGACCGACGTCATTGATCATCCGGACTCGGTTGTGTGGGATGAAGCGGAAAACCGCTTGCATGCTCAAAAAGCATTACTTGAATTCCTTTTATGTTGAAATTTTCATTTTAATACTGGATATCTATATCACCGTTTTGCCACTTAGTTCAATGCGGTGATGATTGCCTTTTTACATAAGACCCCTCCATGAGCCTTATTGAAGTTAGACATTTAAAAACCTTAACGGCCCTTCGTGAAACAGGTAGCCTTGTAGAAGCAGCAGATCGAGTTCACTTGACTCAATCCGCCCTATCTCATCAGCTAAAAGACTTAGAAGAAAAGTTAGGCTGCCCACTCTTTATACGAAAAACAAAGCCAGTACGTTTTACCAGTGCGGGTTTACGCTTATTGCAACTTGCTGACGATGTCATTCCATCATTTAGAAGTGCTCGAAGAGACATACAAAGATTTGCAGAAGGAGAAAGCGGTCGATTACACATAGCCATCGAGTGCCATAGTTGCTATGAATGGCTAATGCCAACCATAGACCATTTTAGGGAACACTGGCCTGATGTTGAATTGGATTTATCAACAGCATTCAGCTTTATGCCTCTACCAGCCTTGGCACGAGGAGACCTTGACCTTGTTGTCACTTCAGATCCAATTGAAATAGTCAACATTGAATACATACCTCTCTTCCAGTATGAGTCTCAAATAGCAGTCTCTCGTCACCATAAGCTTGCTCAAAAAGAGTTTATAGAACCGCAAGACTTAAAAAACGAAATACTTATCACATATCCAATTGAATCTGAACGTTTAGATATTTTTAGACACTTTTTAGATCCAGCAGGCATTCAACCAGTAAAAATTCGTCATTGTGAGTTAACACTAATGATGATGCAGTTAGTTGCAAGTGGCCGAGGTGTGTGCTGTTTACCTAATTGGGCTTTAACAGAATACACAAACAGGCAATATGTGATCACAAAATCCCTTGGGGAAGAAGGAATTTGGTGCAAGCTTTATATCGCTATTAGAAAAGATCAAAAAGGCAGTCCTTTTATTCAAGACCTAATCAGCACAGCATCACAAACTTGCTTTAAAAACCTCAAAGGAATTTTATCTCCGGACTTATAAATTTCCCACTGTACTGACAGAACTTATCACTAGATGAAAAGTTAGAAATAAGTTCTGTTTAATTGTCCTCACTCTAACTCACATCTTTTTTATGGTAATTCCTTGACCATATAAAACTAAATTTAGCACCACCTAATGGACTATCATCGATGAGTACTGCACCACCGTGCCAAAATGCAATTTTTTGGACTATTGCCAGACCAAGACCATACCCGCCTGAAGCACGAGTACGACTGTTATCCAGTCTTTGAAAAGGTATAAACACCTTATCTCTGTCCTCAATCGCAATACCAGGGCCATCATCTTCAATGTCTACTCGCCAAGATTCAGGACAACTAAAAAAGCTAACTTTCACACTGCTTTTCGCGTATTTTGATGCATTCAATATCAAATTTTGTAGCGCTCTAGGTAAATGATGAGAGTCAGCCAGTACAATACTAGTCTCTAAATCAATCTCTATTTGAATATCAACCCCAGACAGCAGCGCTTCATTATTTTCTACGATGGAAGACATGACATGCGCCATATCAACCTTAGTAAAGTGAAGCGCTAATGCACCTTCTTCCAATTTACCGTAGGTAAGCACCTCATCAACCAATGTGTTTAACTCTTCGACATCGCCTTCAAGCCAATCGATAATCACAGATACATCATCAGACACATCATCTTTCAGTGATTCAAGGCCAAATCTTAATCTTGCAATAGGAGTCCTTAACTCATGAGAAATAGCATTAATCATCTCTCTTTGAACTTTAAGCAGTCGTTGTATATGCGAGGACATTGAATCGAAAGAATCAGCTAGCTCTTCTAAAGTACCATCACTATCTGAGATATTTTCAGGCAGAGAAACTTCGCCTCTTGCAATCTGCTTTGTGAATTTTTCAAACGTTTTCCTTTTTATTTCTAAACCGAGGAACTCTTTCCAAATTAATAACAACATCAACAGTATGGTGATCGCAACAACCCCTGTTACCAAAAAGGTTAAACTCCATCCAGTATAGCAAGGAATACCAATTGCCAGTTGAGGGTGATTTTTTTGGCTCCACACGAAAAAATCGCTTCCAGAACTTGAGTGCATAGACTGCAATCCCTCCATCACATTGCGAGGGTTTTCAATGTAATCTACGTTGATACATACTAAAGAATCTAGTAGTTGTTTTTTCTCATCCATATTATATAAAGAAGACTCTAGAAATTGCCTTAGTAGTAACTCTATCGAGTAGAACGCTGTTGAGTCCGAAAAAATGCCTGAAAATAAAACCCCCCCATCATGATAAAAAGCGACTTCATCATCGACCAATTGACTCACACTAACGACATTGTTCTTTAACACATTAAGGGATTGTTCAATCGTGAGAGGGGGCTCTATGTTATTTGTGATCCATTGATGATGGGAGGCAGAAACGCTTTCTCCGAGCATGATATTCAAAGCGCTTAGTTCAACATCGGAACACTTCAAACTACTTGAACGAGAAAACAAGTAGTTTGATTGCACAAAGTGGATAACAACAAAACTAAAAACCACAAGCGCTAACCCGCCTAATATGAGATTTCGGTAAAGTTGCCAGCAACCATTGCTCATCGATATTAGGCCTCTTTTACAAAAAGATAACCTTTACTTCGAATGGTTTTGATTTTTCTAGGGTGTATTGGATCATCTCCTATTTTGGATCGTATCCTTGAAATACGAACATCAACAGATCGATCTTGACCGTCATATTCTATTCCTCGTAATTCACCAAAAATTTCTTCACGGCTCAAAATACGGCCAGCATTACTTGCTAGTAGCCATAAAAGATCGAGTTCCGCACTGGTTAAATCAATTTCGTCACCAGAAACCCAAGCCTCACGCCTCGAGTTATCGATTTCTAAAGGGCCAAACGTCAACGTTTGACTGACTTTACCAGATGCTGAAGCAGAAATATTAGCATCCACATCTTGAGTACTTCGACGCAACAAAGACTGGATACGTGCTAATAAGACCCCTGGTTTTACAGGTTTAGAAACATAATCATCAGCACCTATTTCTAAGCCTAAGATTTGATCTACATCATCACTTCTTGCGGTTAGCATTAAAATCGGAGATTTGTATTCCTCTCGAATACTACGACATACGGTAAAGCCATCCGCCCCAGGTAACATCAAGTCAAGAATGACAAGGTCAGGTTTCGTTTCTATTATACGGCTGATAGCACGCTGGCCATCAGATTCAATTTCAACAATAAAGCCGTTCTTTTGTAGATACTCTTTTGTTAACAAAGCCAAACGTTCATCATCTTCTACTATAAGAATTGATTGAGTGCTATTTACTGTCATTTAATATCCTCTTTATAAATTTCTTAAAATAAACGTATAAGTTCACTTTTCAAAAGTAGAAAGGTACTCTTTCATTTTAAGAACACGATCTCTATTCACATTCATATCCGAATAGCCGACTCTTGATGCTGAACGAATATGAAAAACACTGTCAGCCTCAGGCCAATAAAGTTCTACATCATCAATATAGCCAAAAAACGAACTTTTAATTTCGACATAAAAGTAGCCTAACTCACTAGAAACAATACGAGCATCCCCTTGGTTTAAGAAGTATTGCTCTAACAAAAGTTGTGTCTCAAGAGCCGATTGTTTGTAAATAATAGATTCCACATAATGCATCTCATCAGATTCAAGCGCTTGTGAAGAAACACAATTTGGTGACGCTGGACAAGGCATTAAAAGCCCATCTGTCACACCTAAATTTTCAGGTCTGTCGTTATTTAAATCAACATAAAATAAAAAACCAACAAACAGCGCAATAATAAGCGCCAAAAACCAACGAATCATGTTTCAGTATCCTCCAAAGCACTCAGCTCTATTTATGCACTAACGGAATGTGCGCTTTCCAGATTTTTTAGGTTTGAATTCAGGTCTATCAGACGTTTGCCAATCAAACCCTTTTGGGCGCTTTTTAACACTTGTTTTAGATGATTGGCGTTTGGCGTCTTTTTTCTCTTGTGTTGTTTTTGCCGAAACAGGTTTCACAGGTAAGCTAACAAGAGAACATAAAGCATTTACTTCAACTTCATCCATTTCTACAAAACGACCGACTTTTGCCTTAGAAGGTAAGAATACCGGACCAAACCTAACGCGCTTTAAACGATTAACTTTTGCACCTTGAGATTCCCACATACGACGGACTTCCCGGTTACGGCCTTCCATCAAACAAACATAGAACCAACGATTGATCCCTTCACCACCACCATCAACAATATCGGTAAACTTCGCCATACCGTCTTCTAGAAAAACGCCTTTTTTGAGGTTTTTGATGTTTTCATCTGTGATTTCGCCCATGACTCGAACTAAATATTCGCGATCTATTTCTGTAGATGGATGCATCAATCGATTTGCTAATTCACCATCCGTTGTAAATAAAAGCAAACCAGATGTATTTATGTCTAATCGTCCAACAGCAATCCATCGCTCTCCTCGGAGTTTGGGCAAACGATCAAATACGGTAGGACGGCCTTCAGGATCTTTACGTGTACACACTTCACCTTCAGGTTTGTTATAGATAATGACTCGACGGCTTTCGCCTGCTTCAGATAATTTAACCGGATAATTATCCATTAAAATTTCATCTGAAACCTTAACACGATCGCCAAGCGTAGCGATTTCACCATTGACTTGAACACGACCTTCTCTAATTCGAGTTTCCATTTCACGTCGGGAACCCTGACCAGCTCGTGCTAATACTTTCTGTAACTTTTCGTCCATTACGACCTCTTTATGGGAATGCTTCTCAGCAACCCGTTTTTATGACTTGAATGCATTCTGTAAAAACTATTTCAGGCATTATAATCTGCAATCTTTGTCTTTACATCCCTCATTGAAAAATATACTTACTCCATACACTTAAATACGATGTTGTTTTCAATAAAGGCAGGTGAGTAATAGATATATGACAGCACTTTACAAAAGGCAAGAATTAAATTTAACAAACATTACAAAAAATGACGTTCAAATTGAGTTAAATGAAAAAGTGTCTTTTAGCTATTGAAAACGGTCTTAGCAGTAATCATCTAAGACCTTGTATCTATTCAAGTACAGGGCTTTTTATCCGCTATTGTAAGCACTTCCATCCTCTCGGGAATATGCCAACCTTAACACCCTATATTCCACTACTAAAAACAGCCGGATCTTGCGAGCTAACAACAAATGAACTCATTAGAATATGCCACGACAGAGGCCATTTTTATTCGGGGCTGGGACAATCAGCCTTGATTTCTACCCTCCTTTTCTGTTTTTAATTTCCTATCAAGTTCTTAAGAATGAATAGCGATTAATATAGTCTATGAATGCATTTTTTATTGTTTTGGTAACAAATATTTTTTATTGTTTTTGAGTTCAAGGTTGAAATGAAAAATATCACACCGAATAAACATAAAGAATGCATAGGTCATGTAAAAATACATTACACTCTCTATTTATTATTGAGGTATTACATTATTAATAAGAAGCGCTCAACTCCCACGTGCCCAGATTCGTTTGAACCGCCTGAGAACACCAATATGAAATACATTATTAGGTGGTCTATTACAATAGCCATTTCTACACTGGTTCTTTCTGCGTGCAGCACTTCGCCTAAAAGTGGTTTTACAACACAAGCAAATTTAGACAGACAAACTCTCATAGAAAACCAACGTCAATGGAACGAGCTATCAACACAGTCAAACAATCAGCAATCTCAACCGATTTATTTAAGCGATTTAATGAATGTTCCAAAACTGAACAATCTGATCGACATAGCCTTAAAAAACAATCCTAAAGTTTTGCAAGATTTATTAGCGTTTGAAATTCAAGCAGAGAAAAGCAATGTATCAAAAAATAATCACTTACCTACTGTAAATGCGAGCGTTGGTGCAACCAGAACAAAAAAGCAGATCACTAACTTCACGGCCAGTGCAAGTGTTCGATGGGAAGCAGATTTGTGGCAAGAATTAGCGTTAGACCAACAAGTCGAAGACACTTTATATTTACAAAGCTTTGCTTTTTTACAAGCAACTAAAGACAGCCTCACTGCTCGTATCATGCAAAATTGGTTGCAATTCATTCATCAAACTAAAATGCTTAACATTAATACTCAACTGCTCGCTTTATTAGAAAAAAATGAGTCTTTAATTTTAAATAAATTTCGCAACGGTCTAGGTAACTTAGAAGACATCAACACAGCAAGGATAGCGACCGAAAAAGTTAAATCCACACTAATAAACGATCAAGAAAACCTTGCCATTACCAAAAGATCACTTGCCACATATCTAGGTCAAAATAACCATGACGCTCTACTTGAATTAGAAAGCAACTTTGTTGCAGGGTATCCTGATGTGCTGTTTCCTTTAAGCACATTAACAGAACAAAACCTACAAAACAGGCCGGATTTAAAAGCCGCTTTTTTATCCATTAAAGCCAATGACTTAAATACCAAGGTTGCTTATAAAGCTCTATTACCTTCTTTTAGCCTTCAAGCAAGCCTAAATGATTCTGCCGAGTCGTTAAGAGATGCTCTATTTGCGTCTCCAATATGGTCTTTATTGAGCCAATTAACTCTACCGTTATTTCAAAAAGGTCAACTTAAATCCAATATAAAAACAGCAGAATTGAAAACAGCACAATCATATCAAGCCTATCGTGAGAATTTACTCAATGCAGTAACCGAAGTTGAAAACCGTTTAGGACAAGAAAAAGCCCTCTCCCAACGACACGACTTCATTCAAAGTGCGTTAGCGCACTCTCAAATAGATTTAAAACAGTATCAAAAAAAGTATCGATCAGGTTTGGTTGGCTTAAATGACTTAATTAGTGCACAACAAGCTACATTTAATCTTGAAGCCGACTTAGAAAACCTACTATTTCAACGGCTTTCTAACCGAATAGGTTTAGGCTTGGCTCTTGGACTAGGTGCAAAAAATGATTCTAAGTCAACTCACCTAACAAGTGACTATGGTGTCAATTCCTAATGTTAAACCATTTTAGGGTTCCACATGACACCATCTCTCACCATCGAATTTATGATCACTACGAGCTTTCTTATACAGGCAATAATGGCGACT